>CAUJGH010000110.1 GCA_963169575.1 Myxococcota bacterium
GCCCCGCTCGCCCATCACGTAGGCGCGCACGGCGCCGTGCGGCACGTGGGTCCCGAGATCGACGGCGAGCGTCGACTTCTCGAGCGCATCGAGATATTCCGGGAAGGTCTCCCAGCTCCAGCGGATGCCCTCCGAGAGCGCCGCGCCCGGGATGTCCTCGACACCTTCCATGAGCGCGATCAACCATTCGCGCCGATCGGGCGCCGCGGGCGCGAAGCCGACGCCGCAATTGCCGGCGACCATCGTCGTCACCCCATGCCAGCCCGAGGGCAGCAGGTGCGGATCCCAGGTCGCCTGCGCGTCGTAGTGCGTATGGATGTCGACGAAGCCCGGGGTCACGATCCTGCCCTCGGCGTCGATCGTCTCGCGCGCGGCGCCGGAGACGGCTCCGACCTCCGTGATGATGCCGTTCGAGATCGCGACGTCGGCGCGCTGTCCGGGACCGCCGGTGCCGTCGATGACCTGGCCGTTCTTGATCACGAGATCGTGCATGGAATCTTCCTCTCGGCGGAATTGCCGGGTTCGAATCGGGGCGAAGCGCGCGACCCAGGATGGCGCCGTCGCTCGCGAACGTCGAGCCGACCGCCGCTCGGGCGAGCTCGATGCGCTCCGCGCGACGCTCGCCTCATGCGGGTCGTTTTGGGCCGCCGCGGGAGCCGGGCCAGCGCGAGCTCCCGATCGTGTCGACGAAGGGCCAGAACGCGTCCGGGTCGAGCGCCCCTTCGAGCGTGATCGATCGCTCGATCGGCCGGTCGAGCGTCAGCTGGGCGCGCACGGCGCCGCGGACCGGCAGGAGCGTCGCGATCGGATCCCAGGGACTCTCGAGCAGGCGGAGCTCGCCTTCGACCGCGATGCGATGGACCGGCTCGTAGTCGGCCTTCACGACGACGACGTGGGGCGGGAAGTCGTAGCTCTTCTCGGCGAAGCCGACGGCGCGCGAGACCTTGATCCAGTAGTCGCGATCGGTGAAGGAGCCCGGCAGGGCGGCCGCGCCTTTCGTCCGTCCCTGGAATTCGATGAACGTGTAGCCCGCATGGCCGCAGCGGGCGCGCACGCCGTCTCCGTTTCGGAAATACTCGATCTCCGCGAGGAATTTCGGCTGGCCGTTCGTGTCCTTGCTGATGTAGACGGCCGATTCCTGATCGATGCCGTAGGCGAGCGCATAACCGCCCTTCGTCCCGCGGTACAGCGCGTCGACCTTCACGACCACGCCGTACTCGGGCTCGTCCGAGACCGGCACGTTGTAGATCGAGAGATGCACGTCGGCGGTGTCCGCGGGCTCGAGGCCGGGCGGGAGCAGGGCCGCGATGCATTTCGGGTCGGTCGGATAGTCGATGCGCAGGATCGGCCAGCCGCCGATCTCGCCGGGATCGATGCGCAGCGTCTCAGGGTCGTTCGCCATCTCGCAGCTCCTCTCGGTTCTCGCCTCGGGGCGGTTCTTCGCTCGGCTCGCCTCCACGGACCGGCATCGCGCCGTCGTGGTCCCAGGCGGGCGGGAGCGTCAACGTCTGCGCGAGGAAGCGCGCGGCCTTCGAGGCGCGTTCCCGGAGCGGGTATTCGTCGAAATGGACCCAGCTGAAGAAGAGCGAATACCAGGCGCCGACCACGATCTCGAGCAGGGTCTCGCGATCGACGTCGTCGCGGATCTCACCGCGCCGCGCGCCGTCCTCGAGCAGCTCGCCGAAAGCGGCCCGGATGCGCCGATCGTCCGCACCGGCGGTCTCCGGGAAAGCCAGCGCCATCATCGCGCCGATCAGCTCCCGCATCGGCGGCCCCTTCTCGAGCGCACGATCGGCCGAGCTCTCGAAGAGCGCGACGACGTGGGCCGCGAAATCCCCCGGCCGCTTGCGCACCCCCTCGACGTTCTCGAAGAGGTCCCGCATCGAATGGTCCGCGACCTCGCGCAATAGATGGAGCTTCGACGGGAAGTGGTTGAAGAACGTTCCGTAGGCGATGTCGGAGCGGCGGACGATCTCGGCGACCGTCGTCGCCTCGTAGCCCTGGGTCTCGAAGAGCGCGAGCGCCGACTCGACGATGCGATCCCGGACCGCGACGCGTCGGCGCTCGCGGCGGGACGGCAGCGCGTCGGCGGCGCTCATCTCAGCCCTCGCCCCGGATGTCGGTGATCGTCGGCCCGATGCGATCCGCGATCTTCTGCATGGCGGCGACGTCGAAGCCGTAGACCCGGGCGGCATTCTCGCCGAGGATCGCGCGGATCTCGTTCTCCGGGAAATCGAAGAAGGTCTTCCGCAGCGCCGCCATGGTATTCGGCCAGGTCCCCTCGAGATGGGGATAGTCCGAGCCCCAGAGCAGCTTGTCGATGCCGATGTCGTGCCGGAAATGGGCTTCGTGGCGCGGCATGAAGGAGGCGCCGATGAAGCATTGACGTTCGAAATAACCCGTCGGCCCGAGCGAGAGCGCGCGCGTGAAATGCTTGAAGATCGGATCGTTCGCCTTGAACTCGAGCACTCGCAGCTTCTCGAGGATCCAGCCGCAGCCCGCCTCCGTGAAGAGATACTTGAGGTTCGGATGGCGCTCGAATGCGCCCGACCAGAGCAGCGCCGTGAACGGACGCTGGGCGAACATGTCGACCTCGCTGATGAACATCGCCGTCGCGCATTCGACGTCGCCGTAGTCCGGCGACCAGCCCGAATGCGATTGCAGCGGCATCTCGAGCTCTTCGCAGACCGCCCAGAGGGGCTCGTAGCGCGGATGGTGGTAGAAGGGATGGGTGCCCGTGCTGGTCGGCAGCAGGACGCCGCCCCAGAGACCCATCTCCCGCGCCGCGCGGACCTCCTTCACCGTCTCCTCGATGTCGTCGACGTTGATCAGCGCGACGCCGGCATGGCGCGCGGGATTCGTCTTGCAGAGATCCGCGAGCCAGCGGTTGTAGGCGCGACAGCCCGCGAGATTCTCCTCGGGCGACACCGGATAGCGGTACTGCATCAGCCCCGCGCCGAACGGCGCCATCTGCGGGAAGATGATCTCGCCCGCGATCCCGTCGGCATCGAGCTCCGCGATGCGGACGGCGGGATCGAACTCGCCGCGGCGCGGCGCGAAGGGGCTCTTCTCGTCACAAATCATCTGCATGATCTCGTCGTCCGAGAGCGTCGTGCCCGGATCGGACATCGCCTTCATGCGCTGCCCGCCCTCGCCCGCCTTCGTCGCGTAGGCCTCGACCGCTTCCTGATCGAAGAAGGTGCCGGCCCGCGACATCATCTCCCGCGCATGCGCCAGCCACCAGGCGTTGGCCGCATCGCGATATTGCCGGGGCAAGTACTCGTTGTACGTCGAAGGCAGCGCCCCGGCGTGACAATCCGAGCTGATGATCATGACCTTCGACTGCGAATCTCCCATCGCTCGTCCCTCGCCTCCCCGCGCGCCGCCGGATCCGACCGGCCGGCTGATTGCTGGCGGCCGACGATACCGGCAGGTGAACCCGGATGGCAATCAAAAAATGACAAGCGTCCAGATATTTCGGATCAGCCTGCCGGCTGGGGGGCGAGCAGGGTCCCGGGGCGTGCTCCGGTCGCCCGGCCCGCCTCGAAGGTCGCCACCCCATCGACGAGCGTGAGCCGCACGGGGGCTGCGTCGCGGGTCCAGCGCCAGGTCGTCCCCCCGTTCCCATCGGGGACGTCGTGCACCTTCCGCTTGGGGCGCCGCTCGACTTCGTCGAGCGCGAAGACGGTCAGATCGGCGCGCTTGCCGGGCGCGATCTCGCCGCGATCGGCGAAGCCGAAGAAGCGCGCGAGCTTGCCGGTCTGGACATGGACGGCCTCCTCGACGGACAGCTCGCCGCGCTCGCGCACGAATTGGGTGAAGAGCACGATGTTGTCGCCGGCGCCGCAGAACATCTGGCCATGGGCCCCGGCGTCGCTGATGTTGCCGACCGACCGCGGATCCTTCAGCAGGCGCGACACCATCGCGTCGTCGCGGTCCCAATCCGGCGCCGTCACCGTCGACTCGACCCCGTTCGCGAGCAGCCATTCGGCGAGCGCGTCCGAGGGATGGAGCCCCTTCGAATCGGCGTATTCGCCGAGCAACACGCCGACGGGACCCGTTCCGTTCTCCGAATGGTCGAGCAGGATCGGCCGCGGGCGCCGGAACGGACAGGTCGGGAGCGCCAGCTCGTCCCAGGAATGGCGGGCGCGGGCGCGCCAGTCGGGGCTCCGGAGGAGCGCGCATTTGGCGTCTGCGCCGGCGGCGGTGACGACTTCGTGCCAGACGTACTCGTTCGACTGCGCGAAGAGGAGCGATCGGTCGAAGGAAACGACGGTGGTCACGGGGACGTGGGCGTAGCCCGTCCAGAAATCCCGACCTTCGCGCGCATAACGCTCGTGCATCTCGAGCAGCGGCTTCTGGATGCCGTGCTCCTTCTGCCAGCGCAGCGTCGGAAGGCCGGCCCATTGCAGGCGGATCGGAAGCGCGCCGATCAACCGCTCGACCCGGGCGAGCGCGCCCACGGCGGTCATGCGCATGACGGTGTCGATCACGACCTGGAGCGTCGCGCCGCGATGGCGCGCGAGCACTTCGAAGAGTGCCCGGAGCTCGGCATCGCAGGCGAGCAGCGTCGGAACGGGGCGATCGGAGCCGTCGTGATCCATCAGGTTCGTCGAGAGTCCGAGCGCGCCGGCGGCGAGCGCATCCTCGAGATCTCGGGCCATCCGCGCGATCTCGTCCGCCGTCGCCGCGCGGGACCAGGCGTCCATGCCCATGGCCGCGAGGCGGATCGCGATGTGGCCGACGAAGCTCGCATAATGGGTCGGGACGGAGACCTTCGCCGTCAGCGACGCCTTGTACTCGGACCAGCTCTGCCAATCCCAGGGCAGGTTCTCGAAGAAGGGCCGCTCCGGGATGTCCTCGAAGAACGAGAAGATCTTGACGACCTCGGCGCGGGCCTCCGGATCGCGGGGCAGCGGAGCCAGCGCGAAGCCGCAATTGCCCATCACGACCGTGGTCACGCCGTAGCCCGGCAGCGGATCGAGATCGGGCTGCCACCACATCGTGCCGTCGAAATGCGTATGGCTCTCGATGAAGCCGGGCGCGACGAAGCAGCCGCGCGCGTCGTCGACCCGCTCTCCGGGGAGCGGCTCGAGGCCGGGCGCGACTTCTCGGATCACGCCGCCGCGAATCCGGACGTCGGCGAGGAAGGCCGGGGCACCGGTGCCGTCGACGACGGTTCCCCCTCGGATCAGTCGGTCGGCGATCGGATGGCTCATCGGCTCTTCTCCTCGGCGTTCGGCCGCCTCGTTCGGTCGGCGCGCTGCTCGACGGTAATCGCCTCGGACACGCGCGTCATCCGGCGGCGGAAAGCAGCGGGAGGGCGCTTCATCCGGCGGCGGCGCGCAGCGGCAGGAACACGCGAAAAGTCGCGCCGCCGCCGTCATCGGAGTCGACCTCGATCTCGCCGCCATGCGTCCGGAGGATGCCGTGGGCGACCGACAGGCCGAGGCCGCTGCCGCCCTCGCGAAGCTTCGTCGTATAGAAGGGCTCGAAGAGCCGCTTGCGCGACTCCGCGCAGAGGCCCGGGCCGTCGTCGCGCACCACGACGCTCGCACGCCCCGCAGCCGACCCGACGCGAACCTCGACCGTCGCGCCGTCGCTGCGCGACTCGACGGCGTTGCGGATCAGGTTCACGACGACCTGTTCGAGCTCGATCGCATTGCCCCGGACCTCGACCGGCACCGGCGAGAGCACGAGGTCGACCCGCGCGCCGCGGCGCCGCGCATGATCCGCCGTGGCGTGCCAGGACGACTCGACGATCTGGTTGAGGTCGTGATCCGCGCCGCGCCCCGGATCGGTGCGCGCGCATCGCTGCTCGC
>CAUJGH010000111.1 GCA_963169575.1 Myxococcota bacterium
TGATCTCGCTGCCCCGCGTCCACATCTCCTGCGCGCCGCCCAGGATCGTCGTCGACGCTTCGCGCCCGACGGCGGAGAGTCCCATCAGCGGCGTCGTGTTGGCGATCAGGAACACCACTGCAGCCGCGACGCTCAACGCCATCGGCCGGCCGATCGGATCGACGGGGTTGCGCGCGATCGTGACGCGGCAGCGGGCACAGCGGGCGCTCCCGCCTGGCGGGAGCCGCGGGATCGACTGCTGAAGATCGCAGTCCGGACACGCGATCGTGTCCGGCGTCGAATAGGGCATCGTGGCGGGCGTTCGGGAGTCGGTTCCCGTCGGCCATCCACGGCTGCGGCGGACGGCCGCCGGGCATGGCAGCGCGCGCATTGTCGAGCCTGCGGGAGCCGGCGGCAAGCACCGGCGCACCGGGACGCCGCCATTCGACTTCGAGCGGGCGGGAGGCCGTTCGTCTGGATCGGCGTCCGGCGTCGCCCTCGGCCGGGACGAAGCCCGTCGAGGCGCCTCTCGAGTTCGGATGGGTTCCCGTCGAGGCTGATCTCGAGCCGCGTTCGCAGACGCCGCAGCGCGCGCTCAGTACGGCGAAACGGCGGACGCGGCCGGGGTTCCAGGGACGGTGGTGGATTGCCGCCAGGCAGACCTCGGTCGATCGTCGGCCTTGGCAGGCGAAGCGTTGCTGCGCCGCCTCCGACGACGCGACGTCGGACGGGCTATCCGCTGACCTGACGTATCGCCACCGTTGGTCGCCGGGCCAACGCATCGCCTGGGACCATCGCTCGGTGCGGCGCCGCACGACGCGCTGCAATCCGACCGTCGGACGGCGCGTGATCAGGCGCTGCACCGCGCAGGGGTAAGTCCCGGCTTGACAGGCAACCGCGGCGTTGCCGCCTCGACGTTCGGGCCGGACGGCACCCCTGGTGACGCCCGGCCGTTTGTGGACTAGCATGGACCGGTCGCCGCGGTAGTCGCGCGCGATCGGGACGAAGGTGCGGCGAGTCGTCCCGGTAACGGTCGAGCGCATCAGTTGCCCTTCGGGAGGACTCGCATGAAGCGCCTCATCTTCCTGCTGCTCGCGCTGGTCGCGAGCGGCGTCTTCGCGCAGCCGCGCGGCCCGGCGTCCCGGGATCCCGACGCCCCCGCGCGCCAGCCTTGGATGCAGACGGTCCAGTTCGGGCAGGACACCGTCAGCTGCGGGTCGGCACTGAACGCATGCATGGGCAGGTTCGACGTCGTTCCTGCCGGCAAGCGCCTGATCGTGACCCACGTCTCGATCGGCATCAAGGTCGCCGATCCGACGAACCTGCAGGCGTTCACCGGCCCGGATGGCGCGACCCCGCCCTTCACGCATCTCGTTCCGATGTCGCAGGGTAGTGACGAATGGTTCACCGGCGGCGGGTCGATCTGGTACTTCGTCGAGGCCGGCCTTCGACCGTACGTATATGTAGCGTCCGCACCGGTCGGCGGGATCGGCGGCTCCGGCGTCGCAACCTTCTCCCTCTCCGGGTACTTCGTCGACGTGCCGTAGCGCGCGCGGGCGCCGCGTCGCGCGACGCGGCGCCCGCGGGAACGACGCGGCGCTACGGGCGTGGTGGTCGGGCGCGACGTCCCCCCGCTCCCGAGTAGCGGGCCGCCAAATGAAAAAGGGGCTGCATCGCTGCAACCCCTTCCTGTGACTGGCGCGCCCGGCAGGATTTGAGCCCACGACCCCCTGGTTCGTAGATCCGCCGCAAGACGATATTGTGCTGTTTTTATTGATGAAATTGGGGCGCCCGTTGCGGGACCCTGCAGGGAAGTGCAGGACCGTGCGGGACTGAATCCCGCACGGATCCCGCACGCCGCGAGCATCCGTACGAGAACTTGCCCACCGATCAAGGTCCGAGGATGCGTTCCGAAAGCGCGAGCCTGGTTGCTCCGCTGACTTGACCGCCTCACGCTTGAACTCCGAAGTGTTCGGAGAACTGGCGAAATTCCAGAACCGGTAAAGCCGCGGCTCTCCCGGCTTAAACGCGAGCTAGCTCCGCGCGCGAAGCCGCCGGGCGAGCGCCCGAGCAAACTCGGAAGTAGAAGCGCTCCCGCCGATGTCCGGGGTTCGCACCTTGTCCGCATTGAGCGTCACGTCGATACCAGCCCGCAGCCGGCCGGCGAGTTCAGGATGCCCAACGTGCTCGAGCATGAGGGCGGTCGCGAGGAGCAGTGCCACGGGGTTCGCGCGCCCCGTACCCGCGATGTCCGGCGCAGACCCATGCACCGCCTCGAAGATTGCGCCCCGCTCTCCGATGTTGGCGGCAGGCGCGAAGCCCAACCCGCCGACGAGCCCGGCGATTTCCTCGGAGAGGATGTCGCCAAAGAGGTTGGTCGTAACGATGACATCGAACCGCCAGGGGTCGAGGACGAGTTGCATCGCACATGCGTCGACGATCCGGTCATCGACCTCGAGGCGGCCCGCATAGTCTTCCGCCACCTCGCGCGCCGTCTCGAGAAACAATCCCGAGATGGCCTTCATCGTGTTGGCCTTGTGCACGAGGGTGACCTTCCGCCTCCCCGCGCGCACCGCGTATTCGAAGGCAAATCGTGCGATCCGCCGGCAGCCGGAGCGCGTGTTGATGCCCGTCGAGACGGCGATCCCATGCGGGTCGCCGTCCAGTGCGAAGAATTGGTCCGATCCGCCGTAGAGACCGCCCAGGTTTTCGCGTACCAGCACCAGGTCAATGTCGTCGAATCGCCCCCCTGGAACGACGGTGCGGGCGGGCCGAACGTTGGCGTAGAGCTCCAGCGCATTGCGCAGAGCGACGTTGACCGAGCGGTAGCCTCCGCCGATGGGCGTGGTGAGAGGCCCTTTTAGTGCGAGGCGCGTACGACGAATGCTTGCCAGCGTGATCTCAGGTAACGGGTCACCACACCGCTCGATCGCTGCCACGCCGGCGACCTGCCGATCCCATGCGATTGGCGCGTCGAGTGCGTCGAGGGCCTCGAGGACAGCGTCGGTGATCTCGGGGCCGATCCCGTCGCCGGGGATGAGCGTGGCTTCGATGGGCGAATCGGCTGGCGTCATGAAATGCTCCGATTGATGATCGCTTGACAAACACAGACTAGCATGCAATCCTGTGTTCTGTCCTGTATACAGGCTGCTCATGGAAGCGATCATGCAGAAAGTCAGGCGCCGCGCGGACGCTGCGCCCCGTCTCTACGACCGGGTCTACTTGCAGATTCGCGAGATGATCGCGTCCGGCCGGTTGAGCGCCGAGGAGCCCGTCTCGGAGGTTCAACTCTCCGTTGCGCTCGAGGTGAGCCGCACACCGGTGCGCGAAGCCGTTCGGCGCCTTGTCGGCGAGAACATCCTCCAGCTCACGCCTAAGGGGCTCCGCGTCTACGTCCCCAGCATCGACGACCTCGCCGAGGTCTACTACACGCGATCGCTGCTGGAAGGCGGCGCTGCGCGCCTGGCGGCACTCAATGCCGACCCAGCCATGCTCGCGGAACTCGTGCGGATACTGCGCGAGACGAAAGCCAACCTCGGCGCCGAGGACCACGAAGCGTTCACGCGGCTCAACGGCGAGTTCCACCGCGCCATCCTGCGCGCGTCGGGCAATCACCGCATCGGCGAGCAATTGGCCTCGCTCGAGACAATCATCGTTCGCTATCGGCGCATCTCGCTGATGTTCCCGGACCATGTCGAGCGCTCGTTCCAGGATCACAGCCGCATCGTCGAGTTGTTCACTTCGGGGACGCCCGAGACCGTAGAGACCTTCGTGCGGGCGCACGTGCTGCGAGCCGGCGCTCGGGTCGTCCGGGCCATGTTGCGTATGGAGGGCGGAGCTCCCCGCCCGCACTCGACGGCCGCAGCGCTGCTCGCGCTCGAACAGTCGGGCGCCCTCGAAGTTTGACGGAGGATCGTGCATGAACCTGAAATCGTTGCGGCGAGTCCAGCGCGTTGGGGCGCTGTGGCTCGCCTTGCCGTTATCGCTCGGCCTCTTGGCCGTGCCAGCGCAAGCGCCGGCACAGGACTTCCCGTCGCGTCCGATCCGCCTCGTCGTTCCGTTCCCGCCTGGCGGGGCGAACGACATCGTGGCGCGGGTCGTTGCACCGAAGGTCGGCGAGCTGCTCGGGCAGCCGGTGGTCGTGGAGAACAAGGGCGGCGCTGCGGGAACCATCGGCGCCGACTTCGTCGCGAAGTCCAAGCCCGACGGCTACACG
>CAUJGH010000112.1 GCA_963169575.1 Myxococcota bacterium
CGGATCCTATTCCCGAAGCGGTGATCGAGCGGATCCTGCGCGCAGCGACTTGTGCGCCGACCGGAGGCAACGCCCAGCCCTGGCGCGTGCTCGTCCTGCAGGACCCGGCCCGAAAGCGCGCGCTCGCCGAGCAGTTCACGCCGACCTGGGAGGCCTATTCGAGCCCGGGCCGCCAGGCGATGGAGCGCCTTCCCGAGGCGCAGCGGGCCCGCGGCATGAAGGTCATGGCGGCCGGCGATCATCTCGCGCGCCACCTCGCCGAGGTCCCCGTCGTCCTCGTCTTCTGCCACGACCCGCGTCGACTGGCCCAGGACGGAGAGGACGACCCGCAGCCGAAGTTCCTGTTCGGCGGGTCGCTCTATCCCGCGATCCAGAATTGCCTGCTCGCGTGCCGGGCGGAGGGACTAGGCGGCGTGCTCACGACGATGAGCTGGCGCCGCGAGGCCGAGATCCGGACGGCGCTCGAGATCCCAGAGCCCTGGCGGCTCCACGCGATCGTCCCGATCGGTCGTCCGCAGGCCGGCGGCCACGGCCCCCTCGCGCGCAAGCCCGTCTCGGCGATGGCCTATCGTGATCGTTGGGGCACGCGGTTCGCGGAGACCGTCGCCGATTAGCTCGCGTCGCGGCGCGCCGGATCCTGCGCGATGCTGGGTCCGGGCCGAGACCGATCGGCACGGCTCGCGCGGACGCGCGGCCGGGATCGAACGGGGCCCGGCTTCGGGAGGATGTCATGTCGGACGAGGAGAAGATCGAACGCGTACGGTCGATCCGGGCGGAGCTCGGGCATCCGGTGATCGACGCCGAGGGCCATTACGTCGAATATGCGCCGGCCCTCGCGAGCTTCCTCGCGGAGGAGGGCATCGGCGACGTCTTCACGCTCTACGCCGACGCATCCTGTGGCACCGGTACGCTCGGCGTCGAGCGGCTCGCCCCCGATCAGCGCGACCAGGGGCAGGCAGTGCGCGGGCCCTGGTGGGCGATTCCGGCGGAGAGCGCTCTCGACATCGCGACCGCGATGGTGCCGGGGCTGCTCTACGAGCGTATGGAAGCGATCGGGCTCGACTACGCGATCATGTACGGGAGCGCGGGCCTCGTCTTTCCGCATGTTCGCGACGAGAAGCATCGCCGAGGCGCATGTCGTGCCCTCAATCGTTATGCCGCCGAGATCTTCGGCCCGTACGCGGATCGCCTGACTCCGGCGGCGGTGGTTCCGCTCCATTCGCCGGAGGAGGGCATCGAGGCCCTCGAGCACGCCGTCCTCGAGCTAGGGCTCAAGACCGTCCTGATCCCGAGTTTCGTCGAGCGAGCGGTCCCCGGCGATCGTGGGCATCCCCATCGCGTCTGGTTCGACGGCTACGGAATCGACGGCATCCACGATTACGATCCGTTCTGGCGTCGGGTCGTCGAGCTCGGCGTTTCGCTCGCGGCGCATTCTTCGACGATGGGGATCGGATTTCGCCGCTCGCCCACGAACTACGCGTTCAACCACATCGGCCACTTCGCCGCGTCCGGGGAGGCGCTCGCGAAGTCGCTCGTGATGGGCGGAGTGACGCGGCGGTTTCCGGCGCTGCGCATCGCGCTGCTCGAGGGCGGAGTTCATTGGGCGGTCGGTTTGCTCGGCGACCTGATCGCCCACTGGGAGAAGCGCAACATCGAAGCCGTCCGCCGCTACGACCCGAGTCGCATCGATACGGCGCGCGTCGCGAGCCTGCTCGAGCAGTACGGGCCGACGCTGACGGCGCGGGGCGGCGTCGCGATCGGCGTCGCAGCCGGAGCGTTCGCGCAGGCCGGGCCCTTCGACGATTTCGAAGCGATGCGGGTCCGGAGCGCGGAGGAGATCGTCGACCTGTTCGTCCCGAGCCTCGCGTTCGGCTGCGAGGCCGACGACCCGCTCTCGAGCCTCGCATTCGATCGATCACGCGTGCCGGAGGGCCGGCCGCTCCGGGCGCTCTTCAGCTCGGACATCGGCCATTGGGACGTGCCCGACATGCTGGAGGTCCTCGTCGAGGCCCATGAGAACGTCGAGAAGGGCTGGATGTCGCGCGACGATTTCAGGGACTTCGTCTTCGGCAACGCGGCGCGCTTCTATTCGGAAGCCAACCCGCGCTTCTTCGCCGGTACGGTCGTCGAGCAGGCGGTGGTGCGAGAGCTCGCGCGCGGCCCGGCATGAACACCTATGCCTCCTGCGCGGCAGGGATCAGAAGGAGGCTGGCGCGTCTGCGGCAGCCGCTGCGGTCATTTGCCCTTGCGAGGCGGCAGCTCGTCGTGTTTCTCGAGCTCGGAGGCCTCGACGTACCAGGGCGCGCGCGATCCCCACATGATGTTGCGGGCCGGCCGGACGCTCGGCGCGTCGTCCAGGGTCCCGGCCGGAATGATCACCGTCGTCCCCGCCTGATTGAGCCAGGGAAGACTGCTGCCACAGGTCCGGCAGAAAGAGGTCGCGAAGAAGCGCGCGTCCGGGAGCGCATAGCGACCGACGTTCGCCTCGCCTTTCGTGAACCGGAACTGCGCCGGCGGGCAGAAGAGATTCGCGGCATGGGCACTGCCCGTGAATCGTCGACAGCGGGAGCAATGGCAGTATTGGAAGCCGGCAAAGGGCCCATCGGCTTCGTATTCGACCGCTCCGCAAAGACACGCGCCATGGATCGTTTCCGTCGACATGGCGGGACGATACCAGCCGCTGGTGTACCGCCCATCCCCCGCACCGCGCATTCGCGCCCTCGTCCGGACGGCGGACCGCTCACCGGGCATTGCCGTCCCGCTCGCGCGCATCCATCATGCCGGGATCGCCGGGGGCGATGCGGTCGAGGAGGCTCACCATGCTCAAATGGTTCGGAATCGTCGCGTTCCTGTGTCTCGCCTTCGTCCTCGGTCTGGCCGCGAATCGACCGTCGACGATCCACATCGCGCGCTCCGCACGCATCGGCGCCCCGCCCGAGCGGGTCTATCCGCTCATCGCGGATCTCCATGCGTTCAATCGCTGGAATCCCTGGGCGAAGATGGATCCTGCCACCGAGCTCGAATACCGCGGTCCGAGCGAGGGTGTGGGTGCCGTCTCCGCCTGGGAGAGCGACGAGGTCGGCTCGGGCAGCATGGAGATCACGCAGACGCGGGAGCCCGAATGGGTCGCGATCCGCCTCGATTTCGTGGAGCCCTTCGCGGCGACCAACGAGGCCTCGTTCACGCTGAAGGCCGTCGACGGGGCGACCGAAGTTCTCTGGGAGATGAAGGGCCCCGCCTCGTTCCCGCAGCGCGTGATCGGCGTCTTCGTCGACATGGACGCGATGATGGGTGAGACCTTCGACGACGGGCTCGCGGCGCTGAGGCGGATCGCCGAGTCGGGCTGAGCGAGCACTCTGCGAAGCGATGCCCGAGCGCGGCGATGCGCCGTCGTCAGCGCGTTCCGCTGCAGATGTCGTCGCGCTCGGGGGCCTCTTCGCGAACGAGCTCGCCCGGTCCGAAGCCGGGCATGTTCTTCATCATCTCGGTCATGCCCTTCGAGCATTCCCGCAGCTTCTCGATCGTCGGATCGCCCTGGAGCTCCTCGTGGAACGCGATGCCGCGGGCGAGCGCCGCATCCTTCTTGCCGGCCGCGCAGAGGGCTTCGATCTCCCGTCCGACGGCTTCGCCGCGCGTCTTGAGCGCCTCGAGCCGATCCGGATCGATCTGGTTCATGCAGGTGCGCGAGGCCTCGGCCTGCTGCTGCATCCGCTGCATGACGGCCGGGTCCTGCATCTGCTTCATCATCTCCTGCATCCGGGCCGGATCCATCCCGGGCGGCTGCTGGCTCATCGCCCGCTCCGGCCGACTCGTGCAAAGGAAGAGAACGAAGAGAGCGAGCAGGATCCATCGATTCATCGAAGACGCGCCTCCACCGCACACGAGCGGCTGATTCGATCACGCCAAGCTAGCGCGATGCGCGTTCCGAGAGAACCCGGAGCTCGCCGGAGAGAGCGATTCCCGCAGGCCCGGGGCGCCGGGATCGCCCTTGTTGCGGGGGGCTAGCGGATCCGCGCCGCGTCGACGTCGTGCATGCGGAGGTCGTTCTGTTCCTGACCCTCGCCGGGCAGGCGTCCGGGCGGGCCGTACTCGATCACGATGCTCGACCGGAACGGGCCCGACTCCGAAGTAGGCGGCGGACCTGCGTGGATGCCGTCGCCGTAGTGGAGCGCGAAATCGCCGGGGCCGGCTTCGATCCCCACGCCGAGCGAATGCGCGTCGTCGACGACCGACCAGCCCGCGGTTCGCCACGAGCCGGGCAGAAAGCGCAGCTCGCCGGTCGCACGGTCGGCGGCGCTGAGGAAGAGACTTCCGTTCATCAGCGGGCACATCGTCCGGTGGAGACCGAGACCGCAGTCCCGATGCCAGGGGTTGTCCGCCTTCCCGTCGAAGATCATCCCGGACTGCTTGAAGAGGACGTGGATCACGTCGGAGTCCGTCGGCTCGAGGGGATGATCGGAAAGCGCGACGATGCGCAGGAGACGCGGATCGCGCAGCAGGGCGCGGATGCGCGGATGGGCTCCGCCGTTCAGGACGCGCGTCAGGATCGCCCGGCCATCTCGATGGCTTCCCCACCACGACATCGGATCGTTCTGCTTCGCCCGCGCGCGAAGCTCTTCCGCGGCCTCCGAGAGCCGCTCGATCTCGCGAGGCGGAACGACCTCGCGAACGAGGATGAATCCCGTCGTTCGCAGGAAATCGGCCATTTCCTCCGGATCGTCGTCGACCCGGAACGAGCGCCGGGGATCGATCTCGGCGCCGCTGCGGCCGATGAGCGGCGCCTGGGGATCGTAAGGCGGCAGCTCTTCGTAGATCACGCGCAGGGCCGACTCCCAGCGCATGAAGTCGCTGGCCCGGCCGACGACGACGCGACCCTTCTCGAAGAGGACGATCCCGGACGGCGTCTCCATCGCGTCGCGCAAACCTGCCCAGAGCGCTTCGTCGAGCTCGACGACGGTCTGCGCGGCCTCGTCGCCTCTGCGGATCTCGAGGCCGTGCGGTCCGGGCACGTAACTGACGGAGCGACCATCCGGGAGCCGGAATCCCAGCGGCGGAAGATCGGATGCCGCACGCGCCGCCACGGCACCCCATTGCCCCGCCAGAAGCGCGGGAAGCGTCGAAGCATGATAGGCGTCGAAACCGGTCTCGAAGGAGCCGCTCGGCATGTCGCCTCTCCTCATTTCTCATCCGCTGCGCGTTCGAGCTTCGTCGGAGTCCCGTGCGCCCTGCGTCCGATCCAGGTCCGTTCCGCATGGCGCGGCGCCCAGGACTCGAATCCGAGCGGAGCAATGTAGACCGGAAATCAGCATGGCATCCGGCCATTCCCGCGTCAACCTAACCTCGCGGAGCGAGTCGGCGCGAGCGATCGGGGCATCGCGCGCGGCGGGGACTTCCGCGGCCGCCATGCCTGCTAGCGTCCGGCCATGATCTGGAATCCCGTTCCGTCTCCTCGTTCGTTCTCCCGTCGATCGCTCTCGAACCGCTTCGTGCCGAGCCCGGCCGCGCAGCGACCGATTCCCGTCGCCGCGATGGCGCTGCTCGTCGCGCTCGCTGCAATGCCCGGCTTCGCATGGGAGGCACGGGAGGCGCAGGTCGGTCCGTCTACGCAGAGCAGGTCGGCGAACGTCTTGCCGCGGCCGGATGCGCCCTTCGCCGGAACGATCGGTGCGACGCACGCCGATTCGACGCCGGCCTTCGCAGCGCCGATTGCTCCGCCGGCCGGTGCGCCCAACATCCTCGTCGTCTTGACCGACGACGTCGGATTCGCGGCGGCGAGCACCTTCGGCGGTCCGGTCCCGACGCCGAGCCTCGATCGCCTCGCCCGCGAAGGGCTCGTCTACAACCGGTTCCACACGACGGCGATGTGTTCCCCGACCCGGGCCGCGCTCC
>CAUJGH010000113.1 GCA_963169575.1 Myxococcota bacterium
GGCGCGGCGCAAACGGCCCTCAACGCCTCGTCCCCCGCCCGGCGTCCGGCGACGAGCCTCCCCGGCGCAGACGCAGCGCAGCCGATCGAGCTCGAGGAAGTCGCGAGCGACTTCCTCGTGACCCCGGACGTCTCATTTCCCGTCGAGGTGCAGCGGGGCGACGCCCTGGCCGACCAGCTCCGCAAGCTGAACGTGCTGCTGACCCAGGGCATCCTCACGGAAGAGGAGTACGCCATCGCGAAGGCGAAGCTGCTCGGCTGATCGGGGGGCTCGCGCGACCGCGAAGGGTTGGGGCTCGAGCTCCATCACCGCCAAGAACGTCTCCGTAACCGGGCCTCGTGATTCGATTTCTCGTTCCATCTCCCTCCGTTTCGCTCGCTGCGTCGGCTCTGCCCCGTATCGGCGGCTGGATCGACCGCATGGAAGCCTCCGAATCGAAGTCGGCGGGCGGCAAGCGAATGGCAGGCCGTCCGCGATTCGAGCGGAGCGCGGCGCTCGGCGCACTCGCGATCGGGCCGCGACGTCAAGCCGTGCTTCGTCCAGGCCGATTCGAGGCCATGCAGCAATCGAACATTCTCCGCCTCGACGATTTCATGCTGCGCGGCGCGCGCGTCGGCGCGGGCGTCGTCGGCGTGGGCATTCTCGTCACCCTGGCCTGGCCCGAGGGCGCGGAGATTTCGCGCGGCCTCGTCGCCGCGGGCGTCGCCCTTTCCGCACTGGTTCCGATCTCGATGCTCGTCCTGGGACTCGCGCTGCGCGGGCGCGAGCAACAGGCCGCGGCGCTCCTGCGCCTGATGGAACGCCACGTCGAAGTCTCGGCCGACGACTTGCTGGCCAATTCCGACTTCACACCCTCGAGCCTCGAGACCGCGATTCGCGACCTGCATTCCGCCGGGCTCCGCCACATCGTCTGGGATCGGAGATCGAATCTCCTTCAAGACGGCTGGCTCCGGCGATCCCGGGTCCACATCGAGTCCTGCGCCTCCTGCGGAACGAAGATCGCGATGGACGTCCCGCTCCACGAAGCAGCATCCGCACGCTGCCCGTCGTGCGACGCTCCCCTCGATGCGCGCGAAGTCGACGACGAGAAGCAGGCGATGATGGCGGAGATCAGCGAGCGCGCCCGACCGCGGCCGGCAGCCCCGAGGACGGCGTGGCCGTTCTCGATCCCGCTCTTCCTCTTGCTGCTGGTGGCCTGTTGGCCCCTGGCGCTCGTATACGCCGTGAAGTGTTGGCAGCCCACCCGCTGCGCCGCCGCGGAAATTCCGTCCTGCGGAACCATCGGCGGCGGGAGCATGCCGCCCGCGGCCTGATCGACCGCGAGGCGTCGCGCAGTCGGGAAGCGGGCCGTCGGGGCGCACCCCCGACCCTTTCGCGAGCGCCCGGCCAGCGCTCCTCCGATCGAGCCGGCCAATAGCGCCGTCCGGGCCGGCTCGAACAGCTCGAACCGGAAGCCCCTCGTCGATGCCCGCCCCAGAAACCAAGAAGCCCGGAACACCTTGCGGCGTTCCGGGCCATCCCTGGGAAGGGGAATTCGGCTTTATGTACTCCTGAGGTGGACCCGGGCCGGCAGAAGTGTCGAAAAAAAAGCCGTGGCCCGAAAAATCTACGGACGGCGACCACGCCGCCTCCCCCTCGAAGCGCGGCTGGAGATTTTCCCCAGGGGCCCGACGCCCCATCCATCCACCGATCCCTCGCCCCCGAATCGGTCGGTCGTTCCTTCGATCCCTTGGCCTCTCTCCCTGGCCCCGACCGGATCCGCGCCTCAATGGGCCTCCCGCCAGCTCCGCCCCTGCCCGAGGTCGACGACCAGCGGCACCGCCAGCTTCGCGACCCCTTCCATCTGCTCGCGCACCAGCGCCGAGAGCGCCTCGAGATCCCCGGGCGACGCCTCGAAGACCAGCTCGTCGTGGACCTGCAGGATCATGACCGCCTCGAGCGCCGCCGCCTCGATCGAGCGGTCGACCGCGACCATCGCCTTCTTGATGAGGTCCGCGGCGGTCCCCTGGATGACCGTGTTCACCGCCATCCGCTCCGCCGCCTGGCGAAGCGCCCGGTTGCGCGAGCCGAGATCCGGCAGGTAGCGGCGGCGGCCGAAGAGCGTCCGGACGAAGCCAGCCTCGCGCGCGCTCTCGATCGTCGCGTCGATGAAGCGGCGAACGCCCTCGTAGCGGGCGAAATAGGCATCGATCGTCGACTGCGCTTCGCCCGCGGCGATGCCGAGCTGCTGGGCAAGGCCGTAGGCCGACGAGCCGTAGATGATTCCGAAGTTGACGGCCTTCGCGCGCGCGCGCTGCTCGTCGGTCACCTCCGCGAGCGGGATGCCCGCGACCTCGGCTGCCGTTCGGCGATGGATGTCGTCGCCGCGCACGAAGGCCTCGACGAGCGACGGATCTCCCGAATAATGCGCGAGGATGCGGAGCTCGACTTGCGAGTAGTCCGCCGACACGAGAACGCGTCCCTCCGCCGGAATGAACGCCTCGCGTATGCGAACGCCCTCGCTGCCGCGGATCGGAATGTTCTGCACGTTCGGATCCGAGGCGGAGAGGCGGCCCGTCGCCGCGCCGAGCTGGTGGAAGCTCGGATGGATGCGGCCCGTGCGCGGATCGACCAGCGGCGGCAGCGCGTCGATGTAGGTCGACTTCAGCTTCGAGAGCTTGCGCCAGGCGAGCACCTGAGCCGGCAGCTCGTGATGACCGGCGAGCTGCTCGAGCACGCTCTCGTCGGTCGACAGGCCGGTCTTCGTCTTCTTCCCGCCCGGCAGGTTCAACTTGTCGAAGAGGATCGTCTGGAGCTGTTTGGGACTGCTGACGAGGAACTCTTCGCCGGCGAGTCGATGGATCTCGCGCTCGATGCGCACGAGCTCGCCGGCATACTCTTCGGAAAGACGCGCGAGATGCTTCTCGTCGATCCGGACGCCCGCGCGCTCCATGCGGGACAGGACGCGGGTCAGGGGGCGCTCGATCTCGTCGTAGACGCCGAGCAGCTCGTCCCGCTCGATGCGCGCTCGTAGCCGCCGCGCGAGCTCGGGCAGGATCCGTGCCTCCCGCGCCGCCCACTGGGCGACGGCGTCGACGCCGAGCTCGCCGGCGGGCTTCGCCTTTGCGCCCCGCCCGGCCAGATCTTCCCAGCTCGGCACATCCGCGCCGAGATGCTCCTGCGCCATCGCCTTCAGCGTCTGCGCGCCGGACGGATCGAGCAGATGCCCCGCGACCTGCAGATCCTCGGCGGGCAAGGGCAGCTCGAAGCCCGCCTCGGCGAAGAGGCTCTGGACCTGCTTCGACGCGAAGGCGATCCAGCCGGGCGCGGAGGATCCGGTGAGCGCCTCTCGCACGCGTTCGGCGATCGCCTTCGCGGCCACGCCCACCCGATCGAAGAGCCCTTCCCCCGCGATCTGGACGTAGGCGAGCGCCGCCGCCTCCTCGCCAGCCCGGCCGCCGACGACGAGGCCGAGCAGTTGCTGCGAGGCGGCGGTCCCGGGCGATACGACGGGATGGAGCAGGAGGACGCGCGCGCCGCCGAGCCGCTCGGCCAGCTGCCGCATGCCCGCGTCGTCGCTGACCCGGAGAACGGATGCGTCGTTCTCGTCCGCGCTCTCCGGTCGTCCGGTCGGCGCCTGCCCGGACGCCGCGCCCGCATCCCGGGCACCGCCCGCTGCCGGATCGGCGTCGAGCGCATCGAGCAGACGGGAAAATCCGAGCCGCTGATAGAGCGCCCGCAATCGTTCGCGATCCGGCTCCGCGCGCTCGAGTCCGCCCCAGTTCGGGGCGAGCGGCGCGTCGCCGCGCAGTCGCGACAGCTCCCGGGAGAGCCGCGCGACGTCCGCGTGCTCCAGCAGACTCTCTCGCGCGCGTTTGGCGGAGACGTTCGCGGCCTCGGCGAGCAGCCGGTCGAGATCGCCGAACTCGAGCAGCAGCTTCGCGGCGCCCTTCTCGCCGATCCCCTTCACACCGGGAATGTTGTCGCTCGGATCGCCGACGAGCGCGCGCAGGTCGAGGAGCTGCGGCGGCCGGACGCCGAAGCGCTCTTCGACGGCGGCGTCGTCGATGCGCCGCCCCTTCATCGTGTCGAGCAGCTCGATGCCCGGCCGCACGAGCTGCATCAAATCCTTGTCGGTCGAGACGATGCAGATCTCGGCGCCGCCCGGCGCGGTCTCCACCAGCGTCGCGATGACGTCGTCCGCTTCGAAGCCGGGCACCATCAGCAGCGGGACGCGGAATGCTTCGCAGACCTCCGCGACGAGCGGGATCTGCGTCGTCAGGTCTTCGGGCTGTTTGTCGCGTCCGGCCTTGTACTCCGGGTAGATCTCGTTCCGGAAGCTCCCGCCCGGCGGATCCATCGCGACGACGACGTGGGTCGGGCGCTCCTCGCGCAGGACCTTCGCGAGCATCGTCGCGAAGCCGTACGCGGCGTTGGTCGGCGTCCCGTCGGGCGCACGCAGATTCGGAATCGCGAAGAACGCACGGTAGATCGCATTCGCACCGTCGATGACGACGAGTCGAGCAGGAGCGCTGGCCGGAGAGGACGAGGGGCTGGGCGTCACGGACCGATGGTATCGCGCACTTCGCGCTACGCCGTTCGCGTCTCGCGAACCGGATCGGGCGCCGTCAGCACGATGCGCGCCGGATCGGCGAGGATCCCGCGCATCACGGTCTCGATCGCATGCGTATAGAGCGGCTCGAGGGGGCGCCTGCGGATCTGGCGGCGGGCCTTCGTGTTGTCCGATTCGATCAGCGAGTCCGCGATCGACCAGAGCACGTTCGCGACCTCCCAGGTATCGCACGGGACCAGCTCGCCCGACGCGACGCCCTGCTCGAGGACCTCGTGGGTCACGTTCAGGTTGCGCTCCCAGAAGCTCGCGATCTTGTCGATCACTTCCCGCGACAGCTCCCCGATCACGCTCTCGTTGTCGACGGCCCAGAAGATCTGGAAATAATCCGGATGATCGAGCCAATGCGCGAAATAGAAGCGCGCGATCGAGCGGACCCGGTCGAGGGCGGTGTCGCCCTGGCGACCCGCGGCCTGCATCAGATCGAGGAAGATCTCGTGGTTGTGGGTCAGGACCGCGACGTAGAGATCGGCCTTGCTCTCGAAATAACGATAGAGCGTGCCCTTCGCGACGCCGGCCTTCTCGGCGACCTCGTCGAGGTTCGCTCGCATGAATCCATCCCGGAAGAAGACGTCCCGGGCCGAGTCCAGGATTCGACGGCGACTCTCCGCTTTCTTCTCGTCACGTGACATGTGATGGAGTGTCAGCTTCTCTCGAAATTCCGCAAGAGGAGATTCTTCCGGCCTTCGAACCGGGAGCGCGGGCCCCGCCCATGACGTTCTCCAGAACGGGGAAGCTAGAGGTCGAGGGCATCGCTG
>CAUJGH010000114.1 GCA_963169575.1 Myxococcota bacterium
GCAATTCGTCAGTGCAGGGACGCATCTGCTCGGGAAGGGGCAGGACGGCATCGTGACGATCACGCCGCTGCTCTTCCTGGTGCCCGAGCCGTCGCTTCCCTGCGCGATTCTCGGCGGGACGGCAGCGCTCTTCGTCGCCGCGCGGGCGCGCTGGGCAAGGTCGCGTCGACGCTGAGAACCGCGGAGCCCGGGCTCTGCGGGGGCGCCGCGCGCCGACCGCCGCAGCGCCGCTCGGCACGGCGACGACGAGACGGATCGCGGTGAAGATCCAACCCGGACGAATGCGCATGCCGACCCTCTGCTCGTTCGGCCGCTGCCGTGGCGTGGTTCCAGGGAGGGAGACGTGGCTGGAACTCGACGCATTCTCCGTGAGGGGGCGTTCGTGAGAGGTGGCTTCGGTCGGGACGTTCGCGCCGACCCGAACCGCGCTGTGCGTGACCTGTTGCCACGGCGGAAGCCATTGGGTCTCGCGGCGAGTTCGGCAGATCGGAGCCCGTCCGGTATGATGTTATGCAGCGTCCCTGCTCGACCGGGTCGCGCTCTCGTCGGGCGAGCGGCCTTCGAGCTTCATTCGAGGAGATGTCCAATGCCCCGCTGCTCCGCTTCCATGTTCTCCGCGGCCCGGCCCGCTCGGCTCGCGACCGCACTGGTCCTCATGGCCACCCTCTCGTTGCTTCTCGCGTCCGGCTCGCTGCCCCGCCGTGCGTCGGCGGAGCCGCTCGACGTCGATTCGGAAATTCCCCCGCCGGCCGGCGAGCGGATGTCGAACAAGCTCGGGAACGACTGGATCCGCTCGGAGGTGCGGCCGTCGGAGAATCTCGAGGCCGACCAGCTCGCCAATTCCGAGCGCCAGCGCAAGCTCGTCGACGAGATCGCGCGGACCCAGCTCGGCGCGCAGCTCGGGAAGACGACGGCCGATCTGGGGATCCTCCAGCGCATCCTCGACGAGAAGCGTCTCGGGGACAGTCCCGCCGATACGACCCAGGCGCTCGGCGTCGCCCTCGGCGATGTCCTCGTCGCCCAGGCGGGATACCGCTGGATCCGCTTCGAGGACGCGAAGGGCCGCTCGCGCGCGCTCCGGAGTCGGGACGGAAAGACGGTGGCGTTCCCGGTGACCGCGATCTCCCGGATCCTCGACATGGGCCACAGACCCGACGTCGCCGGAATCTACGCGCAGCTCGCGGCGATGGGCGGCGCGAAGACGGCGCCTTAGGCGAGGTGAGGCGAGGCGGGGCGAGGCCTGGGAAATTCCTGACGGAGCGCATCGGCGCGCTCGACTCGGGACGGCAGTCGACTGGGATGCGGCGCCAAGAGCGGCGTCGAAGGCGCACGGCCCGCCTCCCAGCGGCACGATGAGTGCGTGGTCTCGGAGCATTCGCGCAGCCCGATGCGGGAGGGTGACGACGGTTTCGAGCGACGAAAGATTGGAGAAATGCAGACGGGGTCTTCCTGGACGCCGCGAGTGGAATCGATACCGATCGGCCTCTGCATGATCTTCATGCCGCCTCCGGGACCCGAATCGGAAGGATTGGCCCCCGATCCCGAGGCGTACGAGCAGACGCACGACCGCACGCCGAAGATCCATTCTCGCCCGACGTTGGCTACTTCGGCGGGCGCTTCAAGAACGAGCCATCCATGCCAGGCCCCTCATGTTCGAGGGCTCCTTGCAGATGATGTCCTCCTACCGCGCGGCGGTTGGCTACACGCTCGACCGTGACGGGTTGGCGAATCGCGGAGCCCTTTCTGGCAAAGTCGGACGAAGCCTGGTGGCTTCGACTGCGCACCGAACGCGCCTCGCGCCGACCGCCGGGGCTCAAGGCCAGCGAATGCCGAGCGAGGCGTTCGTGAAATACACGTCGAAGCGGCTCGAGTCGGCCCACACCCGGGCATAGCCGCCGCCGACCGCGACGAAGATCCGATCCGTGAGACCCTGTTCGAAGGCGAGGGCGAACTCGGCGCTCGTCGCGTCTTCGCGATCGGCGATCCCGTCCGAGCCGAAGGTATCGTTCGGGCGACCGCGCCCGCCGGAGGCCGAGGGATCACCTCGGACCCCCGCCGCCTCCGCCACCCAGTCCGCCACCCGGCGCACCGCCTCCGCCACCGACGCTGCGCTGTTCCCGTTGGGTTTCGCGGATCGCCTCCCGGCTCTGTCCGTTCGGCTCTCGTTCCCGGGCTTGCAGTCGCTGGTTCGCTCGCTGCTGCAGCCCCTTCGCCATCTCGTCGACGCTCTGGCCCCGCATCGAGCGCGCCTGCTCCTGCACCATCGCGCGCGTCATCTCTCCCGCCGCGGGACAATCCATCCCCTGCTGCATGGCGCGGTTCATCGTGCGGAGCGTCTCCCCGAGGCAGATGCCGATGCAGCCGGCCTGCTTGGCCTGCTTCGCAACGCGGGCGACTTCGCCCGGATCGCCCGTGCGGCGCGCGTACTCTTCGATCTCCGGGGCGAGGGCCGCGATCTCGGCATCGCTCAAGGCGGCTTCCGTCTTCAGGCGGTCGCGGACCTGATCGCGCAGCGGATCGCGGTCCTGGTCCGGGGTCGAATCTTCGACGTGGATCCGATCCCGATCCGGGTCGCGTTCCTGATCTCGCGCTCGATCCTGGGCCGCCGCGAAGGCGGGAAGGGCGATCGATCCGATCAGAATGGCGACCCAGAGCGGGGCCTGGCCTCTGCCCATGCGATGTCTCATGACGTACCTCCCGTCCAATTCCGAACGGCGAGACGCCGCCGCTCGGTGCGCGTTGTCGGACGATGCGCTGCGGGATGGACAGCAAGCATCGCGCCCGTTGGGGACTGCATTCCCGAGCATCAGACATCCTTCCTGGACGGACGTCTGAGCCGTCGAGCCCCGATCGAGCGGCGTTTCGACACAAAGCTGTGACCGATCGGCCGTGCGCGCTCGCCGTCTCGGGGCCTTGGGTTCGAGCACGAGGGCGGTCTCTCCGGCGGCGTCTCCGGTATGTGGTGGCACCGAACCTGCATCCCTGGTCGAACATGAGCGACACGATGCTTCTGCGCGAGGAAATGGTCGAAGCCCAGCTGAGGGCGCGGGGGATTCGCGACGAGCGGGTGCTGAGCGCCTTCCGAGAGGTTCCGCGCGAGGCCTTCGTCCCCGAGGATCTGGCGGAGTTCGCCTACGAAGACGCTCCGCTTCCGATCGAAGAGGGCCAGACGATCTCCCAGCCCTACATCGTGGCCTTGATGACCACCGCCCTCGAGCTCGATCCCGGCGATCGGGTCCTCGAGGTCGGCACCGGATCGGGCTATGCGGCGGCCATCCTCGGCCGGGTGGCGCGGGAGGTCGACACCATCGAGCGACACGAGCCCCTGGCTCGAATCGCCGCCGAGCGTCTGACTCGGCTCGGATTCGACAACGTGCGGGTCCATCACGGCGACGGCACGCTCGGCTGGCCCGAGCATGCCCCCTACGACGCGATCATCGTGGCAGCGGGCGGCCCCGGCATTCCGCCGGCCCTGATCGAACAGCTTCGCCCGGGCGGGCGTCTCGTCCTCCCGGTCGGTGAGGGACGCGGCGTCCAGAAGCTCGTCCGCGCGACCCGCCAGGCCGACGGCAGCCTCGCGAGCGAAGACCTCGGCGACGTCCGCTTCGTGCCCCTGATCGGGGCCCAGGGATGGGAGTCGGAGCAGGCTTGGGACGGCCGTCCGGCCCGCGGCCGGAGCCGGCCGACGACGCTCGCGCATCTCATCCGTGAGCAGGCGCTGCCCTTGTCGCAGATCGAGGGCCACGACCCGGGCGCGCTGCTCGAACGCATCGGCGATGCCCGGCTCGTCCTGATCGGCGAGGCGACGCACGGCACGTCCGAGTTCTATCGCATGCGTGCGGAGATCACGAAGGCCCTGATCACGCGCGCGGGCTTCGCCCTGGTCGCCGTCGAGGCCGACTGGCCCGATGCCCAGACCCTCGATCGCTGGGTGAAGGGCGAGCCGCCGAGCGGGCGCAGCGGGGACGCCGTTCCACCGTTCCAACGCTTCCCGACGTGGATGTGGCGCAATCACGAAACCGCCGGCTTCCTCGAATGGCTGCGCGGCTGGAACGCGGCATCCCGCGGCGATCGCGCCCCGGTCGGATTCCACGGGCTCGATCTCTACAGCCTCTTCACTTCGATCCAGGCCGTGCTGGCCTATCTCGACCGCATCGATCCGGAGGCGGCGGCGACGGCGCGCCGGCGTTATGCCTGCCTCTCGCCGTGGGAGGCGGATCCGGCGGCGTACGGGCGGGCCGCGCTCCAGGGGCGCTACCGCGTCTGCGAACGGGAGGCGGTGGCGATGTTGCGCGACCTGCTGGAGAGGCGGCTCGACTACGCCGCTCGCGACGGCGAGGCGATCTTCGACGCCGTCCAGAATGCGCGCCTCGTCGCCGATGCCGAACGCTACTACCGGGCGATGTACTCCGGCGCGAACGAGTCGTGGAATCTGCGCGACCACCACATGTTCGACACGCTCGCCTCGCTGCGGAGCCACTACGGTCCCGATGCGAAGGCGATCGTCTGGGAGCACAACTCGCACCTCGGTGACGCCCGGGCGACGGAGATGGGCTCGCGCGGACAGCAGAACGTCGGGCAGCTCTGCCGCGAGAAGTTCGGCTCGGACGCGTTCCTGATCGGCTTCGGAACCGACCATGGAACCGTCGCCGCCGCCCACGACTGGGACGGCCCGATGGACGTGATGAAGGTCCGGTCGGCCCACCCGGAGAGCTACGAGCGGCTCTGCCACGAGGCGGGCGTTCCCGCCTTCTTCCTCCATCTGCGCGAGCCCGAGCGCGAGGTCTTGCGCTACGAGCTCGAGCCCGCCCGCCTCGAGCGGGCGATCGGCGTGATCTATCGCCCCGACAGCGAGATCCAGAGCCATTATTTCCATGCGAGCCTGCCCAACCAGTTCGACGAATACATCTGGTTCGACGACACCCGGGCCGTGCGGCCCGTCACCGCGGAAGACGCCCGCTCGCTGGCGCAGGGTCATCCGTTCTCGGTCGGGTCATGAGTGGCCCCCGGGCTGCCAGCGAATCGAGGGAATCGGATCGAGTCGACGCGGCGCGTGCCTTGATGATTCGCTTCGCTGAGCGGACGGGGGTCGAGGGCGAGCGGCCGCCGCGCCGCTATCTGTGGACGGATGCCTTCGCGGTCTGCAATGCGCTGGCTCTGGTCGACGCGACGGGGGACGTGCGCTTCCGCCGAATGGCCGACGCGCTCGTCGAGCAGGTGCACGGGGTGCTCGGCCGCCATCGCTCCGACGATCCGCGCCGCCGGGGCTGGCTGAGCGGGCTCGCCGAGGACGAGGCCCGGCGCCATCCGACCTGCGCGGGCCTTCGGATCGGGAAGCCGCTTCCCGAGCGTCTGCCTCACGAGCCCTTCGACGAGCAGCTCGAATGGGATCGCGATGGGCAGTATTTCCACTACCTGACGCGCTGGATGCACGCGCTCGACCAGCGCGCGCGCTGGAGCGGAGACCCCGACCCGGAGCGCTGGGCGCGGGAGCTCTTCGTCGCGGCGCACCACGGCTTCGTCTCGCGAGCGCCGTCCGGTGCGCTCCGCATGTGCTGGAAGATGAGCATCGCCCTCGACCGCCCGCTCGTCGCCTCGATGGGGCAGCACGATCCGATCGATGGGCTCGTCACGGGGCTCGCGTTGCGCGCGACGGCCGCCTCCCTTCCCGAGCCCTCGCCGGTCGAGGGCTTCGATGCGGCGCTGGCGGATTTCGCGTCGCTCGCGGCGCGGCAGCCGATCGAGACGACCGATCTGCTCGGCATCGGAGGGCTCCTGATGGACGCGAGCCGCGTCGCGCAGCTCGTGCTCGAAGATCGGCTCGCGGACGCGCAGCTCTTCGATCGGATCCTCGACGGGGTCGTTCGTAGCCTCGACGCCGTGGAGCTCGAGCGCGAGCTCGCTCGACCTGCGTCCCGCCGGTTGGCGTTTCGCGAGCTGGGCCTCGCGATCGGACTCGCCGCTCTCGAGCCGATCGAGCGGCTCGCGCAGGCGCGGGCTGCGATCGCGCACGAAACGGGAAGAACGCGCAGTCGACTCGAAACGCTGCGGACGGCCGGTGATTTCGGCGAGGCCATCTGTGCGTTCTGGCGCGAACCCGCCCGGCGCACCGGCGGCGCCTGGCAGGAACATGCCGACATCAACGACGTGATGCTCGCGACGGCGCTGCTGCCGCAGGGATGGTTGGGCCGGGGAGCCATGTCGGGCTCCGGCATCGCAACGACGGACGCGCCGGGAGCGTCCGTCCTCGGGAGGTCGATCGATGCAGGACGAAGATGACCGAGAGGGATTTGGAACCTGTCTGGGGTGCGGTGCGATCATCGAATCGACCACGGCGCGAAGCTACCTGTTCGGGCAGGGAGATGAGCTCTGCAGCGCCTGCGCGGCGGCGCGCGGGGGCG
>CAUJGH010000115.1 GCA_963169575.1 Myxococcota bacterium
CGCGGTCGACCGCGGCGGCATCCGGCGCCGGGGCCGCGTCCGGGACGGGCGCAGGCTCTGTCTGCGGCTGCGCCCGCGGCGCGAGGATCTGCTCGCCCGCGTGCAACCCGCTCAGGATCTCGATCCGCCCGTCGGCGAGTCGCTCGCCGGTCGTGACGACGCGCAGCCGCGCCGCGCCCGCCGCACCGGCCATCTCGACCTGCTCGAGCTGCCCCTCGCGAAGGATCGCCGCCTCCGGAATCAACAGCCGAACGCGCTCGCCCGCCGGAATCGCGACGCGCGCGAACAGGCCCGCATAGAGACGCGGATCCGCCGGCAATCGCACCTTCACCAGCAGCGTCCGCGCCCCCGCCTCGGCGAAGGGCACGATCTCGTCGACCGCGCCTTCGACCCGCAGGCCCAGCGACTCGACTTCGACGTCGACGAGATCCCCGAGCTGCAGCTTCACCCCCAGCGACTCGCGCACCGGCGCTTCGACGCGCAGTACGCTCGGGTCGTAGATCCGCAGCAGGGGCCCGCCCGGCGTCGCCGTGTCGCCGGGCTCGGCGAGCCGGTCGACGACGCGACCCGCCACGGGCGAATGGATCTCCGTATGCGATTTCGCGATGCGCGCGGCCTCGAGGGCCCGCTGGGTCGCCGCGACGTCCGCCTGCGCGACGCGCAGGGCCGCCGCCGCGCGATCGCTCTCCTGGACCGTCCCGACGCCTTCGGCGACGAGGCGACTCTGACGCTCGGACTCCCGCTCGGCGAGTGCGAGCCGAGCGCGGGCCGCGGCATGGGCCTGCTCCGTCTCCTGCGCCCGCGCGTCGAGGTCCCGCGCATCGAGCACGACCAGCACGTCGCCGACGGCGACTGCGCCGCCGGCCCGCACGCGCACGTCCTCGATCGTCGCGAGCACGCGCGAGGCGACGACCGTATGCCGCGCCGAAGCGACGGCGCCGCTCGCCCATTCGTAGACGGTCCCGGGCTCGGCCACGACCGCGATCGCCGCGCGATCCGCGTCGTCCGGCATCGGCGGCGCCGCCGTCTCGCCGGTCTCGCCGCAGCCGACGGCGACTGCGAGACCGACGCAACCCGAGAGAAGAGCGAGACCCTCGCGAAGCCTTCCCCGCCTAATCATCGTCGCCCTCCTCCCGAGCGGACCGCGGCAATCCGTGCCCCGGCCGATCGCGGTAGACACGCTCGTAGACGATCGGCACGACGACCAGCGTGAAGGCCGTCGAGACCACCAGCCCGAAGATGAACGCCCAGGCGAGCCCCGCGAAGATCGGATCGAAGGTGATCGGGATCGCCGCGAGCAGGGAGGCGGCCGCCGTCAGCGCGATCGGCCGCGCGCGCACCGAGCCCGATTCGACCAGCGCATCGCGCAGCGGCAGACCGCGTGCGAGCGCGAGATGGAGGAACTCGATCAGCAGGATGGCGTTGCGCACCACGATGCCCGAGAGCGCGATCACGCCGATCATCGCCGTCGCCGTGAAGAAGACGGGGTTCGCGCTGCCGCCGACGTCGGGGCGGAAGAGGCCGAGCAGCCAGAAGCCGGGCAGGATCCCGATCAGCGTCAGCGGGATCGAGATCATCAATACGAGCGGCATCGCGGCGCTGCGCGTCTGGTAGACGAGCAGGCCGTAGATGCCGAAGAGCGCGACGACGAAGGCCGCGCCGAGATCGCGGAAGACGTCGCGCGTGATCGCGAGCTCGCCCTCGCCGAACCATTCGACCGAGACGCCCGGCGGCAGCGACCAGGGAACGCCGCCCCCGCTCGCGAGATAGGTCCGGCCCGCGAGCGGACGGGGCTCGGCATCGGACGCGCCCTCGGCTGCCCGCGGCGACGCGCCGACGGCCGCACTGCGACCCGCGACGACGCGATCGGCCGCGACGTCGGCGACGACTTCCGCAGGCGGCCTGCCGACCGGCTCCGCATAGACGAAGGCGACGCGCCGCAGATCCTTGCGGTAGATCGCGCGCTCGCGCGGGCGCTCCTCGAAGCGGCCGAGCTCTCCGAGCCGCACGGTCGGCGCCGCCGCGGCGCGCAGCCCGCCGCGCACCGGATCGGATTCCTTGACATAGCCCGGCCGCCCCTGCAGCGGCAGCGAGGCGAGCGCGGCCTCGCCCGTACGCCGCGCGCGAGCGACGCGCAGCCGGATCGGCAGCGGGTTCACCTCGCCGTCGCGATGGATCTCCCCGACATCGAGTCCGTCGAGCGCGAGCGCGACGGTGCGGGCGATGTCTTCGGTCGCGATGCCCGAGAGGGCCGCCTTCGTCCGGCTCGTCTCGAAGACGAGCCGGGGCGCTTCGTGCTCGACCGTCGAATCGACGTCGGAGACGGCGGGCTCGCGCCCGAGCCGGGCCGCGAGCCGGAGAGCGCCGTCCCGGAGCGCCGCATAAGGAACGCCCGGCTCGCCGTAGATCTCCGCGGTGATCGTCGAGAGCACGGGCGGTCCCGGCGGCACCTCGACGATCGCGATCCGTGCGCCGGCCTCGCGCGCGACCGCCTCGAGCGCCGGCCGCCAGCGCAGCGCGAGCTCGTGGGAGCCCTCGTCGCGGACGTGTTTGTCGATCAGGCCGAGCCGCAGATCGGCGACGTTCGGCCCCGCGCGCAGGAAGCTGTGGCGAACGAGCCCGTTGAAATCCATCGGCGAGGCCGTGCCGACGAAGGCCGAGATCTCCTCGACCTCCGGCTGCGCCTGCAGCAGGCTCGTCAGCGCCCGGGCGACCGCCTCCGTGCGCTCGAGCGTCGCGCTCTCGGGCAGATCGATCACGATCTGCAGCTCGTTCTTGTCGTCGAAGGGCAGCATCTTGAGCGGCACGGCCCGGATCGCCGCGAGCGCCAGGGAGAATACGAAGAGCCCGGCGAGCACGCCCAGAAAGACGTTCGCCCGCCTGCGATTCTCGAGCAGGGGAATCAGCAGGCGCGAATAACGCCGACGGATCGGATCGTCTGCATCGCCGCCGTGAGGATCCGCACCGCCGGCGCTGCCCTCGCCGGCCTTCGCCCCGCGCAGCAGCTTCCAGGCGAGGAACGGCGTCATGCAGAACGCGACGCCCATCGAGACCGCCATCGCGAGCGGGACGTTCACCGCCATCGGCCGCATGTAGGGCCCCATCATCCCCGTGATGAAGAGCATCGGGACGAAGGAGATGACGACGGCCGCCGTCGCGAGCAGGATCGGCGGCCGGACCTCGTTCACCGCCCGCCGCACCGCCGCGCGCGTCGCCCCCGCGCCGCGCTGCAGATGGCGATGGATGTTCTCGACGTCGACGATCGGATCGTCGACCACGAGTCCGAGGGCGAGGATCAGCGCGAAGAGCGTCACGCGGTTGATCGTGAAGCCGAGCCCCCAGTTGATCGCGAGCGTCAGCCCGAAGGTCAGGGGCACCGCGAGCGCGACGACGAGACTCTCGCGCAGCCCGAGCGTCAGCAGCAGCAGCGCCGTCACGATCACCATCGCCTCGAGCAGCGAGCGCAGCAGCTCGTTGACCTTGTCGTTCGCCGTCTCGCCCTGGTCGCGTGTGACGACGAAATGGACGCCCTCTGGCAGATGGGTCGGCGCGAGGGCCGCGAGCCGCGCGTCGAGCGCGCGGGCGACGGTGACGGCGTTGGTCCCCCGCTGCTTCGCGACGGCGATGTGGACGGCGGGATGTGTTCCGCCCAGGCGCTGCTCGGCGGTCGAGCTGTCGCCCGCGTCCCGGGCATCGGCGCCCGCACCCGCACCCGCGGCGCCCGCGCCGAAAGCGATCCAGGTCGCGTCGCGCCGCTCGTCCGGACCATCGACGACCGTCGCGATGTCCCGCAGATGGACGGGCGTCCCGTCGACGACGCCGATGACCGCGCCGCGCAGCGCCTCGGCGCTCTCGAAGCGGGCACCCGCCTCGACGACGACGTGGCGATCCGTCTGATCGAAGCCGCCGGTCAGTGCGCGCGCGTTCGAGACCGAGAGCGCCCAGGCGACGTCGAGGGGCGAGGTCCGGCGCGCCGCGAGGGCCTCGGGATCGAGCAGCGCGGTGACGACCCGCGGCCGTCCGCCGTGGACGGCGGTCGCGTTGGTTCCGGGCACGTCCTTGAGCCCGATCTCGAGCTCTTCGGCGATTCGCCTCAAGGTGTGGTCGTCGACCTCGGACGAGTCGCTCCAGAGCGTCGCGATCCAGATCGGGACGTCGTCGATCTCGAGCGGCTTGACGACCCAGCCCGCGACGCTCTTCGGGATGCGGTCGACGTTCGCGTTCAGCTTCGAATGGATCTCGAGCAGGCTCTCCTCGCGGTCCTCGCCGACGAAGAAGCGCACCGTCACGACGGCACGCCCCGGCTGCGAGATGGAGTAGACGTGCTCGACGCCGTCGATCTGCGCGAGGAGCTTCTCGACGCGCGTCGCGACGTGGCGCTCGATCTGGACCGCCGAGAGACCGGGCGCCTCGACGAACACGTCGGCGAGGGGCACGACGATCTGGGGCTCTTCCTCGCGCGGTGTCGCCCAGAGCGCGACGAGACCGGCGAGCGCCGCGATCGCCATCGCGAGACCGGCCGGGGCCGGAGCGAGAAAGTAGGCGACGACCCGGGCGAGCCAGCCGTCGTCAGCGTCGGAAGCGCGGTTCATCGAGCGGGATTAAAGCAGGAAGCGTGCCGGGGTCGAGAGCGCGGCGATCGCCCGCCGGATCTCCGCACGGTGCGGGACCCACCGCGCCCCCGCACTCAGAGCGGCATGCCGACCCGCCGCGCGAGCTCGGC
>CAUJGH010000116.1 GCA_963169575.1 Myxococcota bacterium
GGGCCTTCTCGTCCACCCAGTAGTCGCCCGTCTCGTCGATGCCCTTCGAGGGTTCCGCGGCGGTGCCGGCGACGAGCGAGGGGATGAGGCGGTTCGCGATGGTGTAGATCTGGGTGTTCTGTTCGGAGGGGCCGGCGATGATGAGCGGCGTCCGCGCTTCGTCGATCAGGATCGAGTCGACCTCGTCGACGATCGCATAATGAAGCTCGCGCTGGACGCAGGACGCGAGCGAGAACTTCATGTTGTCGCGGAGATAGTCGAAGCCGAGCTCGTTGTTCGTGCAGTAGGTGATGTCGGCGCGATAGGCGGCCTGGCGCTGGGCGTCGGAGAGGCCGTGGACGATCGACCCGACCTCGAGGCCGAGGAAGCGGTGGACCTGTCCCATCCATTCGGCGTCGCGCTTCGCGAGGAAGTCGTTGACCGTCACGACGTGGACGCCGCGGCCCGTCAGGCCGTTGAGATAGGACGGGAGCGTCGCGACGAGGGTCTTGCCTTCGCCGGTCTTCATCTCGGCGATGCGGCCGCGGTGCAGGATGATGCCGCCGATCAGCTGGACGTCGTAATGGCGCTGGCCGAGGGTTCGCTTCGAGGCCTCGCGCACCGTCGCGAACGCCTCCGGCAGCAGCTCGTCGAGGGATTCACCCCGCTCGAGACGCTCCCGGAACCGGGCAGTCCGCCCGCGCAGGTCGGCGTCCGAGAGCTTCGAGAGCTCGCCCTCGAGATCGTTCGTCCGCTCGACGAGGGGGAAGAGCCGCTTGATCGCGCGGTCGTTGGCGGTGCCGAGAATCTTGCTGAAAATGCGCTGCATCGGCCCGATCCGGATCCGACGAACGACCCCGCCCCGACGCGCATCGGACGCGATGGTCAGGCGAGAGGCGCCGTCGAAGGTCTTGGGGGTCTTCGAACGGGCGCAAGGTTAGGAGAGGCGTCCGCGGCCAGCAATCGAGGGATCCCGGAGGCCGCGACGAGCCGAGATCGCACGCGGGTCGCAGCTCTGGCCTCTCGCGCGGCGGGGGCCCGCTCGGGACGATCAGTCGAAGATGTAGTCGAGGGGGTTGCGCGGCGAGCCGTTGACCTCGACGACGTAGTGGAGGTGGGGACCGGTGCTGCGGCCCGAGTTCCCGATGGCCGCGATCTTCTGGCCCCGCTCCACCGTCTCGCCGGCCTTCACGAAGATCGCCGACGTGTGCCCGTAGGTCGTCTTGACGCCGAAGCCGTGGTCGATGACGAGCGCGCGACCGAGCGGCCCCTTGTTGCCCGCGAAGATCGCGCGGCCGCGGGCCGGCGCGACGATCGGCGTCCCGTTCGCGGCGGCGATGTCGAGGCCCGCGTGCATCTGGCGACGGCCGGTGAAGGGCGAGACGCGGGGGCCGAAGCGCGAGGTCAGCCAGCCCTTCGAGGGCCAGATCGACGGACTCGAGGCCAGCTTGTCCTGCTTGTCCTCGAGCTGGTCGAGCAGACGGGCGAGCGAGGCGTGTCGTTCGTCGGCGCTCGCGCCGAGATCGAGCGCGCGCTCGTCGAGTACGTCGAGCCATTGCCCCTCGGAAGCGCCCGGCGCGCCGGCGGAGAGGAATTCGTCGTCGCCGCCGCCCTGCCCGGTGTAGGCCGCGCCCGTCGGAACGGCGGAATCGAGCAGGCCTTCGTCGTGGGTATGCACGGCGCCGGCTTCGGCGCCCGGCGGCATCTCCTCGATCGCCTGCTCGCCGCCGACACCGACCGCGCCGGGCAGGTTCGCGATGATGCGAACCTTGCGCTCGAGATCGGCGACCTTCGAGAGCCGCGTATCGACTTCCTGGATGCGTGCGCGGAACGCGGCGATCTGGTCGCGCTGCGCGTCCGCCTCGGCTCGCAGGCCGGCGAGCTCGGAGATGTCGCCGCGGATTCGGAAGTAGTCGAAGGCCATCGCGCCGACGATCAGCGCGGCGACGCCGGCGGCGATCGCCGCACGCCGGACCCGGCGTTTCGGGATCGAGATCTGGACGGGGCGAGCATGCGCGTCTTTCAGCCAGATCAGCTTGTAGGCTTCCATCGACCCTCCCCATCCCAGGCCTGGCGCGGCTCGCTATTGCCGCGCGACTTCGTCTCTCGAGGTCAGTCCGGCAGCGACACGCCGATCCGGAGCTTCCCCATCTGGATTTCGTCTTCGCTCTTCAGCACGTGGCGGGAGACCTTGGCGCCGTTGACCAGCGTGCCGTTGGTGCTCCCGAGGTCCTCGACGAAGAATCGCTCGCCATCGAATCCGAGCGCCGCATGGGCTCGGGAGATCGTCGCTTCAGCGAGCGCGAGATCGGCCTTGCGGCCGCGCCCGATCACGATCCGGTCCCGATCGATCGCGACCTCGAGCCCCTCGTAGAAGCCCGAGAGCACGATCGCCATCGCCCCGGACGGGGGCCGCCTGTGCTTCGACTCTTCACTCGGCCCGGCGATGGCCATCGACCCATCCCCCACGGCTCCTCGAGGTTCATCGATTCCCGTCGATTCCCCTCGACACCTCTCGATCGATACCTCTCGATACCAGAGGGTCCATCGGCCCAGGTCCCGAGGCCCTTGATGGACATGGGTCACACTTTTGCAGGATCCGCCGGCATTTTTTCGGCAAGTGTGCGGGCTAGCGCCGTTCGAGCAGCGACCGGGCATGCTCTCGTGTGACTTCCGTCACACGTTCGCCCCCCGCCATGCGCGCGAGCTCCTCGATGCGGGCCTCGCCCTCGACGCGCGCGACCCGCGTCCGGGTCCGGCCACCGGCCTGCTCCTTGCGTACGACGAAATGCCGATCCGCGAAGGCCGCGATCTGGGGCAGATGCGTGATGCAGAGGACCTGATGTTCGGTCGCGAGCTCCGCGAGGACCCGGCCGACCCGCTCCGCAACCGCTCCGCCGATGCCCGCGTCGACCTCGTCGAAGACGATCACCATGTTGCGGTCCGCCCGGCGCAGCGAGTTCTTGATCGCCAGGAAAAGACGCGAGAGCTCGCCGCCCGAGGCCACCCGCTGGATCGGCCGCGGCGCCTCCCCGGCGTTGGCGGAGAAGAGGAACTGCGGCTTCTCGCGGCCCATGGGCCCGGTCTCGAGTCCGGAAGACCGCTCGTCGGGGGGGACGGCCTCGAGCGCGACCACGAAGCGCGCCCCCGCCATCGCGAGATCGCCGAGCTCGCGCTCGACCGCCTTCGCGAGCTTCTTCGCCGCCTGCGCCCGCGCGCGAGAGAGTTGCGCCGCGCTCTCGTTCGCCGCACCGATCCGCCGGCCCCGCTCGAGCTCGAGGTCGCGAATGCGCGCATCGGCGCCCGCCAGCGACTCGACCTCGCGCACGATCGCATCGCGCTGCGCCCCCATCTCGAGCGCGCTCTGCCCGTATTTGCGCCGGAGCTTCTCGAGCCGCCCGATCCGATCCTCGACGACACCGAGCCGCGTCGGATCGATCTCGAGCTCGGCGAGATAGTCGGCCGCGCGAACGGCGACGTCCTGCAGCTCGCTCTCGAGCAACTCGAGCCGCTCGGCGAGGGGGCCGAGATCGGGATCCATGCGGCGCGCCGACGCGAGTGCCCGCCGCGCCACGGCGACGGCCTGCTCGGCGGCGGGCGCCTCGCCGTCGCCGCTCGAGAGCGCGGCCGAAGCGGTCGCGAGCTCTTCGGCGAGACGTTCGGCATGGGTCAGGCGACGATGTTCCGCCTCGAGCGACGCGATGCTGGCGGGATCGAGATCCTCCG
>CAUJGH010000117.1 GCA_963169575.1 Myxococcota bacterium
GGACGCACGCGCGGCACGTCATTGGACGCGCCGGCGAGTCTAGACGCGTGCCGTCCGACACCCGAGTCGGACACCCGTCTCGGCCGTGGCACCTGGCACGGCCTCCTCTGCCGAGCGCGCGTCCCGCTAGGCGAGCGCCGCGCCGTCGACGCGGATTTCCGTCCCCGAGATGAAGCGCGCCTCGTCCGACGCGAGGAAGACGACGAGATCCGCGATGACCTCGGGGCCCGCAGGCCCGTGCAGCGAGCCGAGCCGGTTGAGCAGCTCGATCTTGGCGGCCTTCGGGAGCTTCGCGGTGCCCGACATGCCCGTCTGGATGGAGGCCGGGCAGATCGAGTTCGCGCGCAGCCCGTCGTCGGCGTACTCGACGGCGATCGCGCGGGTGAACGCATGAATCGCGCCCTTCGAGGCGCTGTAGGCGGAGCCGTAGGCGAGGCCCGAGAGGCCGGCGGTCGAGCCGAGGTTCACGATCGCACCCTTCGTCGCCAGCAGATGGGGGATCGCCTCGCGCGTCATCAGGAAGGTGCCGTCGAGGTTCACCGAGAGGATGCGGCGCCAGAATGCGAGCGACATCTCGTGGACCCGCTCGTAGGCGATGATCCCGGCGTTGTTGCAGAGCACGTCGAGCCGACCGAAACGCTCGATGCAGGCGGCGACGCTCGCGCGGGCCTGCGGCTCGTCGCTGATGTCGGCGGCACGCATCTCGACCTGCGCGCCGAGGTCGACGACGCGCTTGGCCGTGTCCTCGAGGCCCGCTGCGGTGACGTCGGTCAGGAAGAGCGAAGCGCCTTCCTTCGCGGCCTGGAGGGCCGATGCCCGTCCGATGCCCGAGGCCGCACCCGTCAGCAGCAATACCTTGTCGTCCAGCCGTCCCATCGTCTTCCTCCTCTCGCGTCCTCGCGCGGCTCTCAGCCCGGGAGCGAGTAGTAGTGCGGCCAGACGAGGGCGTCGAGGACCATCGTCTGGAGCCAGAAGAAGAAGAACGCGCCCACCGCCAGCCAGGCCGTCGCCGGCCCGCGCAGGGCGAGGCGCACGAGCATCACGCCGATCATCGTCGCCGCGCCGCCGACGACGAGCAGCACCAGCCGGACGAGCAGCCAGACTGCCGTCGATGGCGAGGCGACGTAGAGTGCGGTCAGCGGGAGCCAGAGGGCCGAGGCCATCAGGATCGCGGCGTAGAGCCCGAAGAGCGCGGGAAAACCGAGTCCCGTCCGCTCGGGGAGCGCGCTCGCCGGCGTCGCGAAGACGAGCAGCCAGGTCGCCGGGAAGAAGCCCGCGGCCGCGAGGAACATGTTGACCGTGTAGAGGTCGCGGATGCGGCCCTCCGGAACGCCGCCCCAGAGGCTCCCCCCGATCGCCGGATCGAGGGCCAGCAGATAGCTCGCGAGCACGGCCGAGCCGCCGATCGCGATCAGCCGCAGCAGCGCCCGGCGCAGCGCCGCATCTTCGCTCGCACGCGTCTCGCCCGACGCGCCACCCGTCCCGGCCTGCTTCGTCCCTGCCTGCTTCGTCGAAGTCGTCGTCGCCGCGTTCGTCACGCGTTCATCCTCCCCCGGCGCCCGTCTCGCAGGCCGATCGATCGCCCGCCCAATCGAGCGCGTTCTCGAGCAGCCGTGCATGGGGCGGGTTCTCGTAGGCGCTCGCCCAGTGGCCCATCGTGGAGTAGAGCGCGCGTCCGCGGCCCGTGCAGCGCCACCAGGCGATCGGGTGGTCGCCCATCCGGATGTCGGTCTCGCTGCCGAGAAATCGGATCGCGGGCGTGTAGCTCGACTCGTCGACCGTCAGCAGGACCGAGAAGCCCGCTTCGCGGGGGCTCGTCTTCCAGGAATACCATTCCTCTTCGTGCTCGAACTCCGCCGGCAGGCCGCGGGTCGCGGGGTGGCCGCGATCCTCGACGACGACGTGCGCCTTCTGGGTCTGGGGCCCGAGGATGTGGCCGATGAAATCGGCGCCGATCAGCGTGTCGCGATACCAGGTCCACTCGGCATGGGAGGCGTCGCCCGCCGAATGGATCCCGATCCAGGCGCCGCCGGCCATGAGCCACTGCTCGAACGCGCGCTCCTGCTCGGGCGAGAGCATGTCGCCCGAGGCGTTGCTGAAGACGACGACGTCGAAGCGCGCGAGCTGGGCCGGATCGAAGAGCGCGCCGTTCTCGGAATGGAAGAGCGCGAAGCCGCGGCGGGCGGCGATCGCGTCCAGCAGTCGGCGGGCGCCGGCGATTCCCTCTTCGTGACGGAAGGAGTTGGTCTTCGAGAAGACGAGCACCCGCAGCGATGCGCCCGCGCCGAAATCGGCGGGGATCTCGGGGGCGACGGTGTCGTGGTCGTGGCTCGGGAAGAGCAGGAGCCAGGCGCCCGAGCGGTAGACGCCGACGAGGACGAGGGCGACGAGCAGCGCGAGCGCGGCGGCGAGGGCGAGCAGGACCTTGCGGAGTCGGGACATCGATCGTTCCTCCACCCGAAGCGGATCGGCTTCGGGCGGAGGAACGATACGACAGATCGGGCACGGCAGGAGCGGACGGCAGGCGCGTTCGGCGCTGGGTGCGCCGTCCTCAGTCGGCGCGCTCGGGCGTGAAGCGCACGTGCATGTGCTTGACGCTGCGGACCAAGGCCGACGACCCGAACTCCGGCCCGTTCGCCGCATAGCGCATGTCCGGCATCCGCCGGAGGATCTCCGTCAGCGCGACCCGCAGCTCCATGCGGGCGAGATTCGCGCCCATGCAGAAGTGGTTGCCGATGCCGAAGGCGAGATGGTGCGGGTGGCGTTCGATGTCGAGGCGATCCGGCTCGGGAAACGCCTCGGGATCGCGGTTGGCGGCGCCGTAGATCATCAGGACCTTCTGGCCCTTCGCGATCGGGACACCGCGGAGCGTGGTGTCCCGGGTCGCCGTGCGCGCGAACGAGAGCACGGGCGAAACGAGTCGCAGCATCTCCTCGATCGCGCCGGGGATCAACGACGGATCGGCGGCGAGCCGCTTCTGGACGTCGGGGTTCTCGATCAGGAGCTGCATCGCGCCCGAGAGGCCGTTGCGCGTCGTCTCGTTGCCGGCGACCAGCAGCAGGACGCACATCTTGATCAGCTCGTCGTTGCTCATCGCGCGCTGCTCTTCGGTGGTCTCGACGCCCGCCTCCGCGCCCATGTTGTCGCGATAGCGGCCGACCTCGTGCTGGACGAGCACGCCTTCCTCCTTCGCCCGGACGAGGATGCTGATCAGATCCTGCTTCGGGTTCTGGCGGCGGTCGGCGATGATGTCGACGAGGTAGGTGTAGTACTCGAGGGCGGCCTTGCCGGCGGCGGCGGTGATCACGGGATTGTCGAGGTTGCCCTGCGCCCCGATCATCGCGTCGGACCATTGGTGGAAGCGCTGCCGGTCTTCCTTGCGGATCCCGATCATCTCGGCGATCAGGATCAGCGGCATCGGGACGGCGACGTCCTCGACGAAATCGCACTCGCCCTTGGCGGCGATCTTGTCGAGGGTCTCGTCGGTCAGCTGCTGGAAGACCTCCTCCCAGCGCCGGACCATGCGCGGCGTGAAGCCGCGATTGATGAGGCCGCGCATCTCGCCGTGGTGCGGCTCGTCCTCGTCGATCATGCCGATCTTCGCGTTCATGCGGCCGGGGAGGACGCCCTCGCCCGAACAGAATTCGTCGTGGTTCTTCGAGACGTGCACGACGTCGTCGTAGCGGGTCAGGATGAAGGCGCCGGTCTTCTCGCTCCAGTAGACGGGGGCGTTCTCGCGCAGCCAGCGCGTGCGTTCGGGCATGCGCTCGTCCCAGCTCGAGGCGTGCGAGAAATCGATGTCCATGTCGACGGTCATTGGGGGGATCCTTCTTGCGGTGTCGTCCGGAGGGACGGGTGAGGAGGAAGAGAAGGCTTCGCGCGGAGCGTCTCGATCGCGAAGTCGGCGGCGTCGGCGAGACCCGTCTCGACGGGGTAGTCCGGATCCGCGAGCCAGCTCGTGATCGCGCTGTTGAGCATGCCGACCGCCATCTGGGCGAGGAAGGCCGCGGAGCGGTCGCCCCGGAACTCGCCGCGGGATTGGCCCTCCGCGATGACCGTGACGAAGGGACCGATCACGCGCTCGAGATAGGGATGCGGCTCGTCGGGCGTGGCGTCGCTCCTGAGGAATTCGAGGAAGACGTCGCGCGCGACGCCGCGGCTCGATGCGATCGCTTCGCTGATCGACACGATGAAGCGTCGCAGCTTCGCGACGCTCGTCCCGGGCCCTTCGAGATGTTGGGCCGTCATCGAATGCAGCGTCTCGAAGACCTCGCCGGCCATCAGGCCGAGCAGCGCCTGCTTGCTCTGGAAATGATTGAAGAAGGTCGCGGGGACGACGTCGGCGGCGCGCGCGATCTCGTCGACGGTCGTCGCCTCGAAGCCGTGCTTCGCGAAGAGCTCGCGCGCGACGCCCAGGATCCGCGCGCGGACCTCCTGCTTGCGTCGTTCGCGGCGGCCGGGGGCGAGCTTTCGGGCGAGGTGCATTCCAGCGCTCATGAAATTCCTTGTCGGCCCTCCATGAATGGAGGCACAAACAATTTTGGAGACTACTCCAAGAGTGGTTGCCCCTCCAAAAAAGGTGTCGGCGGGAAGGGCGGACCTCGGGTCACCCGGCGCCTCACCGGAAGACGGATGAGCCCGCTGGTGCCCATAAAGAGAAGCATGACCCGCGGGGCTGCCGAGGAGATCGGGCAGCGAACGGGGCCGAGCCCGGTCGAGGACCAGCAGGATCGGGTCGGGAATGGGATCCCGTTCGCAGGAGAGGCATCGGGGCGCGCTTCGGCCTTCAGGCGCCGGCGAAGCTGCAGGGGCAAAGGCCGCTGACGAGGGGCCGGGTTTGCCGCTGCGTCCCGAATCAGGCCTCGTCGCCGGAGCGGGCTCCGGGTCCGGGTCGGGGCACGGGTCGGGGCACGTATTCGTCGAGGGTCTGCCGGAAGTGCCGGATCCGGCTCTCCTGATAGAGCCCGAGGGTCGCTCCGCTCTTGCGCGCAGCGCGCAGCCCTCGCTGGACGCGGGGCATGATCGCCTGGTCCTCGTCGAGCACGGGCCCGAAGAAGGAGAGCTCCGGAACGTCGCTCCATTTTTCGTGGGGCTCGAGCCAGCGGCGCTCGGCGGGCGCCGGCCGCGGCGCGCCCGGCGCGACGGGCAGCAGCAGCATCACCTCGAAGAGACAGGAGCCGGGGTCGTTTCCGTCGGGCCGCACGCGGTAAAAGAGCGGCGAGCCGAGGCCGCCGAACAGCACGGTGTTGGGGAACAGGCTGTATTGGATGACGTCCTGGATCTCGGCGTCGGAAAAGCCGCGCGTATCGAGGCCGAGTCCGCGCTCGAGCCGCGCACGCGAGGCCGCCACGAGCGCCGCGCGGGCCGTGCCGCCCGGCTCGACGCGGGTCCCGGGGCGCGCCATCCCGAAGCGCGCGGCGACGTCGAGGACGCGCTGCTCGGACAGCTCGCCGCGGACGTGGGGCGAGGGGACGCCCGATGCGTTGAGCATCCGATTCATGTGGCGACGATCCGGCCAGACGTCGTATTGCGAGTTGGCGTCGCCGAAGAAGGGCAGGCTCGTCGGATGCACACCGACGATGTGATAGGTCTCGACGAACGCCTCGACCGCGACCTTCCAATTGCAGGCGATCCGGCGCTCGACGCGCGCGGCGATCGCGCGCTCTTCGAGGGGCCAGCGCTCGAAATGGCGAGGCAGATCTTCGAGATGATCTTCGAGCGGTGCACAGTCGGGATCGAAGTTCACGAAAACGAAGCCCCCCCAGGTCGCGACCTTCGCCTCCGGCAGCCGGAAGCGCGCGTCCTCGATCTGCGGGAAGTCCCACCGGCAGGGCACGTCGGCGAGCTCGCCGTCGAGGCTCCAGGTGAAGCCGTGGAAGGGACACCGGATCCGGTCGAGCCGCCCGGGCGC
>CAUJGH010000118.1 GCA_963169575.1 Myxococcota bacterium
GCTTCGCCGGTGCCGACGCCGGCTCCGCCTGCGGGCGCCGACCCGGCCTGGCGAAAGCTCGCTCGCAGCCTCTCCCACGAGATCCGCAATCCCCTCGTATCGATCCGGACCTTCACCGAGCTGCTGCCCGACCACTACGCCGACGAGACCTTCCGAGCCCGCTTCAAGGATCTCGTCGGCAAGGACGTCGCCCACATCCAGGACGTCGTGACGCGCCTCGCGAAGGCGGCCGCACGCGATCGACTGGCCTGCGAGCCGGTCGACGTCTCCGCCCTCGTCGATCGGCTGCTCGCCGAGCGGCGCGACACCATCGCCCGCGGCCGGTTGGTCGTGCTGTCGGAGCTCGAGCGCTCGCTGCCCTTCGCGCTCGCCGATTCCGAGGCCCTCGAGATCGCGCTCGCGGGCCTCGTCGATCGCGCCCTCGACGCCCTGCCCGAGCGGGGCGACCTCTTCCTCGCGACCCATTGGATCCCGCGCGCCGGCGACGGCCGGCCGCGCCTGCGCCTGCTGCTGCGCCACCGCGATCCCCGCGCCGAGGGCATGGGCGGCGACCTCGATCCCGTCCATCACATCCTCGAGTACGTGCTCGCCGAGACGATCGTGGCAGCGCTCGGTGGTCGCCTCACGATCGATCCGACGCAGGGACCGGAGACGCTGATCGTGATCGACCTGCCGACGCCCGAGCCCGGGCCCGGGGCGCCGTGATAAGCTCGCGCGATGCCTCGCATTCTCGTCGTCGATGATGAGCCCGGAGTGCAGGAATCCCTGCGCATGCTGCTGAAATCCGACGGCGACGTCGCGATCGCGGGCAACGTCGACGCGGCGCTGCGGGAGATCGCGGTCGCGACGCCGGACGTGGTGCTGCTCGATCTCGTGATGCCCGGTCGCAGCGGACTCGAGCTGCTCGAAGAGCTCGGGCAGCGCGGCGTGCGCGCGCCGGTGATCGTGCTGACGGCGACCAACACGGTCTCCGCCGCGGTCCAGGCGATGAAGCATGGCGCCGCCGATTTCGTGACGAAGCCCTTCGAGCTCGAAGCGCTCCGCATCAAGGTGCGAAATCTGATCGAGAAGCACGATCTCGAGCGCGAGGTCGAGCGCCTGCGCGACGAGGTCGAGGAGCGCCAGCAGCTCGGGCGGATGGTCGGCCGGAGCGCAGCGATGCGGGAGATCTTCCGCGCCGTCGAGCGGATCGCGCGGGCGGAGGCGACGGTGCTGGTGACGGGCGAGAGCGGGACGGGCAAGGAGCTCGTCGCCCGGGCCATCCACGATCTCTCGCCGCGATCGGCCGGGCCCTTCATCGCCGTCAACTGCGGCGCGATCCCGAGCGATCTGATCGAGAGCGAGCTCTTCGGCCACGAAAAAGGCGCGTTCACCGGCGCGACGGATCGCCGCATCGGCCGCATCGAGTCGGTGAACAAGGGCACGCTCTTCCTCGACGAGATCGGCGAGCTCGAGCCCGCGGTGCAGGTCAAGCTGCTGCGCGCATTGCAGGAGCGGACCTTCGAGCGCGTCGGCTCGAGCAGCTCGACGTCGGTCGACGTCCGCATCGTCGCCGCGACCAATCGCGATCTCGTCGCGGAGGTCGCGGCCGGGCGCTTCCGCGAGGATCTCTATTACCGGGTCGCGGTCGTACCGGTGAAGCTCCCGCCCCTGCGCGATCGGCGCGAGGACATCCGACTGCTCGCCCAGACCTTCCTCGCGCGGATCCATGCGAGTCGATCGGGCGGGGGCGCGCCGGCGGGAACGGGCGCTCCGAAGAAGCTGTCGGCCGCCGCGCTCGGCGCGCTCGAGGGCTATCGCTGGCCCGGCAACGTGCGCGAGCTCGAGAACGCAATCGAATACGGCCTCGCGTTCTGCGACGGCGACACGATCGAGCTCAAGGACCTCCCGATCTCGGTCGGCCGGTCGGGCCAGGCCGAGGCGCTGCGCGAACAATGGCGGCAGGGCGAGCGGAGCTTCGACGAGACGGTGCACCGCTTCGAGTCGGAGATCCTGCGAGAGGCACTCGAACGCAACCAGGGGAACCAGACCCGCACGGCCAACGACCTCGGGATCACCCGCCGCGTCCTCAAGCTCAAGATGGACAAGCTCGGCATCGAGTCCCGGGGCGGCGACGAGGCCGACTAGGCGTCTCGCGGCCCCGTTCGCGTCCGAACGCCCCCAGGATCCGCCGTACCGTTGGGAACGACGCAAAAACTCCATTTGAATCAAGGACTTGCCCTCGTTCAAGCGGGCAGGGGCGGCCACGGACCGGCCGGATCGGCAACGCGCCGATCACTCACGAGAGTGCGTTCGCATTTCTTCTGTCAACTGATTTTTTCATTGTATTCCGAGCACTTGCCGGGTTTTTAGGCGGATCCGGGCAGCCCCGTCCCAGGTCGGCACAGCGCTTGCTTTTCCAGTCGGGCATGAGTCTCGACCTCGATCCCAGAACGGCGACCTCCCTGCGCAGCCCGCTCTCGGCGGGACGGCGCCGGGCACGCGTCCTGATCGTCGACGACGAACGGGGACCACGCGAGTCGCTTCGCATGATTCTTTCCGGAAGCCACGAAGTGACGACCGCGGAAGATGCTGCCGAAGCGCTCGACGTGCTCCGGACCGAAGAGATCGATCTCGTCACCGTCGACCTGAACATGCCCGGCATGAAGGGCGACGAGCTGATGCGGACGGTCCGGGCGGAATCGCCGCAGACCGAGATCATCATCATCACGGGCTGCGGCTCGATCGAGACGGCCGTCGAGGGCATCCGCCACGGCGTGTTCGACTATCTGATCAAGCCCTTCGACGTCGTCCAGGTCACCGCATCCGTCGAGCGCGCCCTCGCGCGCCGCGAGAGCCGCGGCCGGACGGTCGCATTCCTCGAAGAGGTCAGCCGCATCCTCGGCCCGGACCGCGACGACCATCTCTCGCTGGACGAGCTCGAGGCCAACACCCTCGCCCAGGAGCGCCTCCGCGCCCTGCTCGCCGAGCCCGTCCTTCAGCGCGGCGCCGCCGGACCGCGAGCCGACGGACCGAGCACGCTCGAATTTCTCGAGGTCCTCGCCGAGACGATCGAGACCCGGGATCTCTTCATGCGCGGCCATGCCCGCCGCGTCGCCTTCGCCGCCGATCTCGTCGCCGCGCGACTCTGTCTCGCCCGGGAAGAACGGGACCACGTTCGCATGGCCGCCTTCCTCCACGACATCGGGAAGGTCGGCGCAACCAGCGACGTCCTCGCCGGCAAGGTGCTCCCGGAGCCCGAGCGGCTCGAATCGATCCAGACCCATCCGGCGATGGGCGAGCGCCTGCTGCGCCCGCTCGGACTCTCCCCGACGGTGACGGCGACCGTGCGACATCATCACGAGCGCTACGACGGCGCCGGCTATCCCGATGGGCTCGCGGGCGACGACATCCCGCTCGCCGCGCGCATCATCGCGATCGTCGACGCCTTCGACGCGATGACCTGCGATCGGCCCTACCGAAAGGCCCGCAGCCACGTCGAAGCGCTCGACGAGCTCCGCGCCCATGCCCGGCGTCAATTCGATCCGAACCTCGTCGACATCTTCTGCAATCTCGTCGAGAGCGGGGCGCTCGATGCCCTCGAGGAGCCTGCCGCGCAGCACAAGATGCCGCGCAGCGCGGCCGTCAACGACCGCGAAACGGCGCGCCGGCGCGGAGCCGCCTGAACGCGAAGCCGCGGCCGGCCGAACGACACCCCCCCGAACGCCGACGGCACCGCCGACGAATCGCAGGAACCGACCTGCTAGATTGAAGCCGCATGTTTGGCATCGGACCCATGGAGCTGATCGTGATCGTCGTGGTGGCGCTGCTGATCTTCGGTCCGCAGCGACTGCCCGAGTTCGCCCGCACCCTCGGCAAGGGTCTCGCGGAGTTCCGGCGCGCGAGCAACGAGCTGCGTCAGACGCTCGCCCTCGACGAGCTCGAGAGCGACCTGCGCAAGACCGCGAACCAGATCAAGAGCCCGCCGCCCCCCGCTCCGAGGCCTGCCCAGGCCGGCGACACGCTGCCGCCCGGAACCGGCGGCGCCGCGGCCGCCGCCGCGAATCCAGACCCGGCGCCGGAAGCCGCCGCCGGCGCGACCCGACCTGCGGCGGATCCGCCCTGGAAGGACCACCCCGGCCAGCTGCCCGAAGGCGGAGACCACGATCACAACGACCACGACGAAGCGCCCGCCAGCGCCGCCGATTCCACCGCCGATTCCACCGTCAATTCCGTCGGCAACGAAGCGCGTCCCGCCGCACCGCCGCGACCCGCGGCCGCGGATGCCGGGCTCGGCAACGTCCCCGTCGGCGGCGGCGACCCGACGGAAACGCGACGTGGATGATCGAGCGCTTCCGATCACCGAGCATCTCGCCGAGCTGCGGCGACGGATCGGCATCGCTCTCGCGGCAATCGTGATCGGCGCGAGCCTCGCCTATACCTTCGCCGAGCCGATCTTCGCCTTCCTGCTCGCGCCCGCGACCGAAGCGCTCGCGGCGAAGGGCAGCAAGCTCCAGGCGATCGCCCCGACCGAGATCTTCATCGCCTATATCAAATGCGCCCTGCTCGCGGGCTTCGCGCTGACGCTGCCCATCAGCTTCTGGCAGCTCTGGGCGTTCGTCGCCCCCGGCCTCTACGACAACGAGAGGCGCGCGATCCTGCCCTTCGTCGTCTCGTCGACGATCTTGTTCGTCGTGGGCGCACTCTTCGGCCATACCTTCGTCTTCCCGGTCATGTTCGAGTTCCTGAACAGCTGGGACAACGAGTGGGTGACCTCCGCCTGGACGTTGAACGAGGTCTTCGGCCTGACGACGCAGCTGATCCTCGCATTCGGCGTGATCTTCGAGCTGCCGATCTTCGTCTTCTTTCTCTCGATCTCCGGCATCGTGACCGCCCGCCAGCTCCTCGGCGGGACCCGCTATGCGGTGATCGGCTCGTTCGTGGTCGGCGCGATCCTGACGCCGCCCGACGTCGTGAGCCAGGTCATGATGTCGATTCCGATGGTGGCGCTCTATCTCGTCGGCGTCGCCGTCGCGTGGATCTTCGAGCCGAAGCCCGCCGAGTCGACCGCGCTGCAGAAGACCGAGGGCTGACGCGCCCCGCGCTGCCACGGGCGCCGCGGCCGCCGCTACCCCCCTTGCTCGAACCCGAGCCCGAGCCGGATCCGCGTCGGCGCTAGTCGAGCTCGATCCGGAAGCGGACCGGGACCTCGTCGTCGATCGACATCGGATTCCAGCGCGAGGGCGGAGCGCCGATGCCGAACTCGGTGCGCAGAATCAGGAAGCCGCCTTCGACGACGAGCGGATCCGTCTCGACGATCTCGACCTCGCCGTCGATCGACTTGCGAACGCCGTGCAAATCGACGTCGAATTGCAGAGCATGCCGCGGATGCCCCTCCGGCGAGGGCTCGAGCGGGCGCGCCGAATGGCCCCGGACGGTCGCCACGGGATGCTGCGCGACGTCGAAGAAATCGGCGGTGCGCAGATGTTCGTCGCGATCGGCGTTGCCGGTATCGACGGAGGCGAGGGCGACCTCGATGCGGACTTCGCTCGCGGCCGGATTCGCGAGATCGACGACGGCATCCTTCACCCGCCATTCGGAGAACGTCCCCGGCGCATCGCCGAAGAGGTTGTGGCCGACGAATCCGATCCGGCCCTCGGCCCCCGAGAACGACGCCGCGGCCTCGGCGCCGGCGCCCGATGCCGCTCCGGCTTCTGCGGTCTCCTGCGTCGCATCCGGCTCTCCTTCCCCGCGCGCGTCGCCCGCGGAAGCCAGTGCCACCGGCCCCGCCAGCGCGAGCACGGCGAGCAAGCTCGCCCCGCGAACAGAACGCGAGGATCTTCCGCCGAAGGATCGGCCGCGAGAGAGCCGCATCGCTCCGAGGCGCATCATTCGCTCCCTTCGCCGATCACGCGGTAGACGAGCGCGCCCGCGATCGCTCCGAGGATCGGCGCGACCCAGAACAGCCAGAGCTGC
>CAUJGH010000119.1 GCA_963169575.1 Myxococcota bacterium
CGAGATCGTCGAGCGCGCGCGTTCGGAGGCGGCCGAGATCCGCGAGCGGGCGGAGGCGTACAAGAGCGCGAAGATCGTCGAGGCCCGCGGCGAAGCGGCTCGCTTCGACGCCCTGCTCGTCGAATATCAGGCCGCGCCGGAGGTCACCCGGCAGCGTCTCTACCTCGAGACGATGGAGGCGATCCTGCCGGGGATGGACAAGGTGATCGGTGAGCCCGGCGCCGTGAATCTCTGGTCCGGCTGGCCGCCGCCGGCGACGGACGCCGCGAAGTCGAAGGAGGGCGGGCGATGAGATTCGTGTTCGGGCTCGTCCTGCTCGGAGCGGCCGCGGTGCTGCTGCTCTGGGCTTCCCAGATCGATCGGGGGCCGCTCGTCATCAATCGGGCCGACGAGTACCGCATCGTCCTGCGTCTGGGGCGACCGATCGCCGAACTGCGCGAGGCGGGGATCGCCGGCATGTGGGGCCCGCGCATTCCGTTCGTGGACGAAGTCCTCGTCTTCGATCGCAAGATCCAGTACCTGAGCGCCCCTGCGACCGAGGTCGAGATCGGCGCCAACGACCGCTTGATCATCGACTACTACGTGCTCTGGCAGATCGATTCGCCGCTGGCCTTCCGGCGCAGCTTTCCCGGCAACGTTCCCGCGGCCGAGGCGAAGATCCTGAGTACGGTCGGATCGCTCGTGAAGAGCGGGATCGGCACGCTCTCGATGCGCGACCTGCTCGCTCGCGCGGAGGTCCTCGGCACCCTCTCGCAGAGCGCGACCCGGGCGCTCGTCGACGACGGCGTTCGCGTCGTCGACGTCCGGATCAACCGGACCGAGCTGCCCCTCGCGAGTCAGGCTGCGACCTTCGAGCAGATGCGGGAGCAGCGGCGCGCGATCGCCCGCGAAAAGCGCGCGATCGGCGAGCGCGAAGCGCGGGAGATCCGGGCAAGGGCGGAGCGCGAGGCGCGCGAGATCCTGGCCGAGGCGAATGCCGCCGCGCAGGTCGCGCGCGGCGAGGGCGATGCGGAGGCGGCACGGATCTACGCCGCGGCCTACGGCAAGGATGCGGAGTTCTATGCATTCACCCGGAGTCTCGAGGCCTATCGCCGTTCGCTCGCCGACAAGACCTCGATCTTCCTGCCGCCCGATCACGCGTTCTTCCGCTATCTCGACCCGCGCCGACAGGCGCCCTGACCGAGGCCTCAATCGGGTCGGCGCGGCAGCGCGAACGCTGCGCCGATGCTGAAGAGCAGCGGCACGGTCCAGGCGGACAGGCCAGCGGGGAGCAGGCCGAGCCGTGTCAGGGCGCTGCCGCCGCTCGACAGAACGAAATAGGCCGCCAGTGCGAGCAGGGCCGCTGCGGCGAAGGGCGCGATCCGCCCTCGCCGATCGATGCGCAAGCCGAAGGGCACCGCGAGCCAGCACAGGACGAGCGCCCGCCAGGGGCGGCTCAATCGCTCGTGGAAGATCGCTTCGAGGCGCGGATCTCGCGGCAGGCTCGGCGAGCCGGCGCGCGCGAGATGGCGGGCCAATCCTGCGATCGGAAGGATCGCTGGATCCGCCCGCTCGAGGGCATCTCGAGGGACCGCGTCCAGGTCGATTTCGAGCGGCGCTGCGGGCTCGAAGCGGGGCTCGGCCAACGGATCGGCGGCGTCGAATCGCCAGACCGAGGCCCGGTCGAAGTGCCAGACTCCGTCGTCCAGGATCCGCACGGTCGGTGCCCGCACGATCCGTACGATCCGCCCGCTCTGCTCGCCGAGGCCCCGCTCGAAGAGCTCGACGTCGTGGAGGGTCCGTGTCGTCGGATCGGCATAGCCGATGTTGGTGATGATCGGACCGCTGTGGTACCAGAACGCGCGTTGTTCCTGGTCGAACGCGCTGCGTCCCGCCCGTTCCTCGGCGAGGCGTGCCCGCGCGGCCCGCAGCACGAGGGACTCGTGGACGACGGCGTCCAGGGCGCTGATCAGGCCGGCCGCCATCAGGACCGGCACGACCACGCGCGCGAGCCGGATACCGCCGGCCTGGATCGCGATCGGCTCGAGTCTCCGGCCGGCGAGCGCGAACGTCAGGAAGGAAGCGATGAAGCTCGCGATCGACGGCAGATCCGCCAGATAGGTCGACGCGAGCCGCAGCCCGAGGGATCCGAGGACCAGGCCCGCGCTGCCGAGGGCGCCCGAAGCAGCCTCGTTCGGGCGCGCGCCGGCGAGCTCGTCGAGATTCAAGACGAGTTCCACCGTCGCCAGGATCGCGAGGGCGGCGACCAGGACGAGCAGGAAGAGGCCGAAGAAGCGCGCGATGAAGTAGTGCGAGAGAATCCGCACGCGGCCAGTCTAGCGGACGAGGAAATCGCTTGGAGATCTTTCGCGGCGTTTCGAAGCTCGAGCGGGCCTTCCGGCGGCCGGTCCTGACGATCGGCAACTTCGACGGGGTCCACGTCGGCCATCAGGCCATCCTGCGGATGATCGTCGACCGGGCGCGCGCCCTCGACGGGGAATCCGTCCTTTATACGTTCGAGCCCCATCCCCGGCGGGTCCTTCAATCCGAGAAGGCGCTCCGCCTCCTCGAGACCTTCGATCAGAAGATGGAGACGCTGGCGGCCCTCGGTGTCGACGCGGTCATCGCCGAGCCCTTCGATCAGGCGTTTGCCCGAGTCTCACCCGAGGAATTCATCCACGACTACGTGCATGCGCGGGTCCGGCCCGTCGAGGTCTACGTCGGGTACGACTTCCACTTCGGCCGCGATCGCGAGGGATCGATGCGTCTGCTCACCGAGCGGGGACCGCATCTCGGTTTCTCGGTCACCGTGGTCCCGGAGGTGTCGGTCGAGGGGCGAGACGTCAACTCGACCCGGATTCGCCAGCTCCTCGCCGAAGGCGAGGTCGAAGAGGCCGCGCTCCTGCTGGGGCGGGCCTTTTGCGTGCGGGGGGAGGTCACGGCCGGGGATCGTCGCGGGCGCACCCTCGGCTTCCCGACCGC
>CAUJGH010000120.1 GCA_963169575.1 Myxococcota bacterium
TACGGCCTCGCCGCGCAGCTCATCGGACGAGGCGCCGTCGATCGCGGATACGTCGCGCGCCACACCGAGGGATTCGAGGCCTTCGCCCGCTTCGTCGCGGAGTTCGACGAAGCGCGGGTCCTCGCGGAAACGGGGCTCTCCGCCGCGGAATTCGAGTGCTTCGTCGATGCCGTCGCGCGGGGCGAACGCGTCTCGTTCTGGTGGACCATGGGCGTCAACCAGAGCCACGAGGGCGTGCGGCTCGCCCAGGCGATCATCGACGTCTGTCTGATGACCGGCCAGATCGGGCGGCCCGGGACGGGGCCCAATTCGATCACCGGGCAGTGCAATGCGATGGGCTCGCGGCTCTTCAGCAATACGACGAACCTGCTCGGTGGGCGGGACTTCGCGTCCGCGGCCGATCGCGAGGACGTGGCGCGTCTGCTCGGCATGCCCGTCTCGCAGGTCCCGAGCGAGCCGAGCCTCGCCTACGACGAGATCCTGGACGGCGTTCGCGCCGGACGCATCAAGGCGCTCTGGATCGTCGCGACCAACACGGCCCATTCCTGGATCGACAGCGCCGCGCTCGCCGAGATCCGGGAGAAGCTCGATTTCCTCGTCGTGCAGGACATGTACACGACGACCGAGACCGCGCAGATCGCCGATCTCGTGCTGCCCGCCGCGGGCTGGGGCGAGAAGGACGGGACCTTCATCAATTCCGAGCGGCGCATCGGCCGCATCCGCAAGCTCCGGCGCGCCCCGGGCCAGGCGCTCTCGGACTTCCACATCTTCCGCCTGATCGCCGACCGCCTCGGGCTCGGCGCGCCCTTCGACCGCTGGAAGACGCCCGAGGACGTCTTCGATGCGTTGAAGACGCTGTCCCGGGGAAGGCCCTGCGACATCTCGGGGATTCGCGACTACGCGATGCTCGACGAGCGCGGCGGCATCCAATGGCCGCTCGCCGCGGAGACGGCCGAGGCCGGCTTCGAGACCGAGCGCAGACTCTTCGAGGACGGACGCTATTTCCGCTCGAACGGCCGCGCACTCTTCGTCTTCGAACCTCCGCGGCCGGTCGCGGAGCCGGTCGATGCGGAGTTTCCGCTCGTGCTGCTGACCGGACGCGGGAGCTCGGCGAAATGGCATACGGGGACGCGCACCGGGAAGTCACGCGTGCTCCTCAGCCTCTCGCCGGGCGCGTCGCGGCTCCAGATGCATCCCGCGGACGTCGCACACCTCGGTCTCGAGGGCGAAGCGCGGGTCGAGGTCGCATCCCGGCGTGGCCGGATCGAGGTCGCGCTCTGGTCCACGGCGACGGTGCCGCCCGGCGCCGTCTTCCTCGAAATGCACGACGCGGCGACCAATCGCCTGACGCATGCCGACTTCGATCCCTTTTCACGCCAGCCGAGCTACAAATACTGTGCCGTCGCCGTGCGCGCCGTTCCGCATTTCCGGAGCTGACGGCGCCGCGACCTCTCAGGCGCGCTGCTCGACGAGCTCGCAGAGATGTCCCTCCGGATCGAGGACCATCGCGACCCGCACGCCGAGCTCGGGCATCGCCTTGATCGGGGCGGCGAGCCGGCCGCCCCCGCGCCGTGCGCGTTCGAGGACCGCTTCGAGATCGGAGGTCTGGAAGCCGAGGATCGTCTCGACGTCGCGGGGTGCCGGGCGCTCCAGGAATTTGAAGAGCACGAACGTCCCGTAGCGATCGTCTGGCGAGGGGCAGAGGAAGATCTCCTCGATCGGCTCGCCGATCGCGCCCTGCTCGATCCGCAGTCGCCCGGTCCGGTGCAGGTCGAAGACGGCACAGTAGTAGTCGGCCATGCGGTCGAGATCGTCGACGACGAGCTTGGTGAACGAGAAATCGGAGAGTCTCGGCTGTGCCATGGCGGGCTCCCGTTGCGATTCGGCCGGCGTCCTTTCCGGGCGCCCGAAGCGGATCCCGGATGCACGCGCACCGGGCAGGCCCCGGACGATGCCTCAGCCCCGGCCGCGGCGCCGATCGTCCGCCACGGGCTCCGCGTGGGCCCGGTCACCGACGCGCTCGCAGCGGCTCGCCGAACATGGCGACGAGCGTCTCGTCGGGGTGCGCGGCGCGCGCTGTGAATGCAATCGTCCGGCCTCGCGAAAGAGGCGACCGAGGCGACTGCCGCGGATCGGCCGAAGGCGGCAAGGGCGGCGAACGCAGGAGAGGAGGCGGAGCATGCGGCGAGCGATCGGGAAGTTGCGAGGGCTCGGGCTCTTTTCGGTCGCCGTGAGCCTCTGGGCAGGGGGCGCCGAGGCACAGGATTTCGAGGTCCTCCGGGTCGCGTCGGGGCTCTCGCAGCCGGTCTTCCTGACGGCGCCGCCGGACGATCCCGAGCGGGTCTTCGTCGTCGAGCAGTACACGGGCGCGATCCGCATCCTGCGCCGGGAAACGTGGAGCCTCGATCCGACCCCCTTCCTCACGGTTCCCGGCGTCAGCCAGGGCTTCGAGCAGGGGCTGCTCGGCCTCGCCTTCCATCCCGACTACGCGACCAACGGCTTCTTCTACGTCCATCTGACCGATCCCGACGTGCGCGTGCGCCGCTATTCGGTTTCGGCCGATCCCGACGTCGCCGATGCCGCGAGCGGGACTCCGGTCCTCTCGATCCCGCAGCCCGCGGCGAATCACAACGGCGGCTGGATCGGGTTCGGCGCCGACGACTATCTCTATGTCGCGAGCGGAGACGGGGGCGGCAGCAACGACTCGGGCAGCGGCCATACGACCGCGACCGGCAACGCCCAGGATTTGACCGCGAATCGCCTGGGGAAGATCCTGCGCATCGACGTCGACGGCGACGATTTTCCCGCCGACGCGAACGAGAACTGGGCGGCGCCGCCCGACAATCCCTTCGTCGGCGTCACGGGCGACGACGAGATCTGGGTCTACGGGCTGCGCAACCCCTGGCGCGCGAGCTTCGACCGCCTGACCGGCGATCTCTACATCGGCGACGTGGGTCAGGGCGCCTGCGAAGAGATCGACATCCAGCCGGCGGCGAGCGCGGGCGGCGAGAACTACGGCTGGCGGCTGCGCGAGGGCGTCATCGCGACGCCGAGCGGGGGCGTCGGCGGCGCGGCGCCGCCGGGCGCGGTGAACCCGTTCTTCGACTACTCGCATGGCGGCGCGGCAGTCTGCTCGAATCCGCCGGCGGGCTTCACGGGCATTTCGGTCACGGGCGGATACGTCTATCGCGGCCCGGCGACGTCGCTCCAGGGACGTTATTTCTTCGGCGATTTCGGGCAGGGGCGGCTCTGGTCGGCGGTCTGGGACGGCTCGAGTCCGGCGACCTTCGACGGCGCGAACTACACGAGCCTCGTCGACCATTCGCTCGATCCGGACTTCACGCCGGACGTCGGTTCGATCGGCTCGATCTCGTCCTTCGGCGAAGACGCCGACGGCAATCTCTACGTGCTCGATCGCGGGGATGGCGAGGTCTTCCTGCTGCCGGAGCCGGGCGGGCCCGGGCAGGCGGGTTCGCTGATCGCGTTCGTCTTCGCACTCGCGTACGTCCGTCCCCGGATCGCGCGCAGCCGCGCGCTCGGGAGGGGCGAAGATCTCCGACCTTCGCTTTCGTCTGGGCATGACGCAGCTCCGCTTCGGGACGGGTACGACCGTCCGCCGCTTCGATGACTACGGCCGCTGGCTCACGGCCGCGGAGGCGACGGGCTTCGACCTGCTGACCTGCGGCGACAGTCAATCGCTCTGGGCCGAGTGCTTCTCGCTGATGACCTTCGCGGCCATGAAGACGCAGCGGGCGAGGCTCGCGATCACGGTCTCGAATCCCGTGACCCGCCATCTCGCGGTGATCGCCTCCGCCTGTGCTTCGGTCCAGCAGCTCGCGGGGGGCCGCTTCGCCTACGGCCTCGCTTCGGGCGACAGCGCGCTGCGCAACATCGGGGCAGCGCCGGCGAGCGTCGCCGAGCTCGAGCGCGCGGTGCGCGCGGCGCAGACGATGACGGCGGGCGGGACCTTCGACGATCGGGGAACGCCGCTCGCGCTCCACTGGCTGGGCGATGCGACGCCCGTTCCCGTCTGGCTCGCCGCGGAGGGGCCGCGAACGCAGCGGCTGGCGGGTCGCGTCGCCGACGGGGTCGTCCTCTCGAATTGCCTGACGCCGGAGCGACTCGCGGTCGCGATGGAGCATCTCGCCGCCGGGGCCGCCGAGGCGGGCCGCAGCGTCGACGAGATCGAGATCTGGCATATGTGCAACCTGATCTTCGCGCCGAGCGAGCGCGAGGGCATCGATTCGATCCGTTCGGTGCTGGCGGGCACGGCCAATCACGTCTTCCGCTTCACGCTCGAGGGCAAGGGTCTGCCCGCCGGTCTCGAGGATCGCGTGCGCGGCATGATGGGCGAATACCAGTCGCGCTTTCATGCGCATCCGGGCGGGGCGAATCCGAACGAGGCGCTGATCGACAAATACGGGCTGCGCGACTATCTGGCGCGTCAGGGCACGATCGCCGGGCCGCCCGAGCACTGCGTGGAGCGGCTCCGGGAGGTCGCGGGTCACGGCGTTCGGAACCTGATCGTCTCGCAGTTCGTCAGCGATCCGCTCGCCTGGATGCGGACCTTCGGCGAGCGGGTGAGACCGCATTTTCGATAGAGGGCGCGAGGCCGCCGCCGCCGGCAACGAACGCAGCGAGCGGCCGAGGAGAAAAGCGTGACGAAGACGATCGAGAAGAAGTCGCTCTGTCGCATCTGTACGGCGCAGTGTCCGATCGTCGTCGAGATCGACGAGGCCGGGCGCCCGCTCTCGGCGCGGGGCGACAAGTCGAATCCCCATTCCGAGGGCTTCTTCTGCCTGAAGGGCAAGCACTTCCCCGAGATGCATACGAGCCCCAATCGGCTGCGCCACTCGCTCGCGCGGACGGCGGAGGGTGGCCACGCGCGGATCGATCCCGAAACGGCGATGGACGAGATCGCCGAGAAGCTGAAGGCGATCCTCGATCGGCATGGTCGCGACGCCGTCGCCGTGTATACGGGAACGCTCTTCTACCAGCTTCCGCAGACCGCCGCGATGGCGACGGCCTTCATGGACGCCCTGCGGCTGCGACTGCGCTTCTCGAGCGGCACGATCGATCAGCCGGGCAAGCAGGTCGCGGCGGCGGCCCACGGCCAATGGCTCGGCGGCAGCCACGTCTTCGACGAATCCGACGTCTGGATGCTCGTCGGCACGAATCCGCTGGTCGCGATCTCCGGCGGCATTCCGCACGCGAATCCGGCGCGCCGGCTCGAGCGCGGGCAGGCGCGTGGGCTCGAGCTGATCGTGATCGATCCGCGCCGGACGGAGACGGCGAAGCGCGCGGCGCTTCATCTGCAGCCGCGGCCGGGCTCGGATCCGGCCGTGCTCGCCGGCATCCTGCGCGAGCTGATCGCGCAGGATCTCGTCGACCGCGCATTCGTCGCCGAGAACGTCGCGGGCTTCGAGATCCTCGAGCAGGCCGTGGCCCGCTTCACACCGGAGTTCGTCGCCGCGCGCGCGAACGTGCCCGCCGAGGGGATCCGCCAGGCCGCGCGGATCTTCGGCGGGGCGCGCAGGGGCTCGGCGACGGCGGGGACCGGCATCAACATGTCGGGCTGGAGCAACCTGACGGAGTACCTCGTGCTCTGTCTGAATTCGATCACGGGCCGCTTCCGGCGGGCGGGCGATCGCGTCGTCAATCCGGGCGTCCTGACGACGCGGCGCGACTTCCGCGCGCAGCCGCTGCCGCCGTATCCGATCGACGGCTACGGCAAGCCGCTGCGATCGCGTCCCCTGCTGCCCCCGGCGGTCTGCGGATTGCCGACCTCGGCGCTCGCCGACGAGATCCTGCTCGAAGGCGAAGACCGAGTCCGCGCGCTCATCACGATCGGCGGGAATCCGATGCGCGCCTGGCCCGATCCGATCCGAACGAAGGCGGCGCTGGAGCGGCTCGAGCTGCATGTCGTCGTCGAGCCGCGCTGGACCGATACGGCGCAGCTCGCCGACTACGTGCTCGCTCCCAAGCTCCCGCTCGAGACCCCGGGCTCGACCCTCTCGACCGAGAATCTCTTCACCGTCTCCCCGGCCCTCGGCTACAGCGAGCCCTACGGACAGTATGCGGCGCCGATCGTCGCACCTCCGGAAGGGGCCGAGCTGCTCGAGGATTGGGAGTTCTTCTTCGGCCTCGCCCAGCGGATGGGACTCGCGCTCGAGCTGCCGGCGGGCGTCTTCCCGATCCCCGGCGTGCGGACGCCGAAGACGAAGCTCGACATGCAGCGCAAGCCGGCTTCGGAGGAGGTCCTCGATCTCGTGACGAAGGGCTCGCGGATTCCGCTCGAGCGGCTTCGGCGCGATCCCGCGAAGGTGCTCTTCGCGGACGAAGCGCCCGTCGTCGTCCTGCCGCGGGAGGCCGGAAACGACGCGAAGCTCGACGTCGGCAGCTCGCGGCTGCTCGGGGACCTCGATGCCTTCGTCGCCGGCGATCCGTTCGAACGCGCCGGCTACGCCTATCGTCTCGTGAGCCGCCGCATGGCGAATACCTTCAATTCGGTCGGCACCGACATCGATGCGCTGACGCGCCGCTACGGCACGAATCCCGCCTTCGTCCATCCCGACGATCTCGCCCGCGAGGGACTCGTGCGCGGCGACCTCGTGCGCATCGCATCGCCCCACGGCGAGATCGAGGCGGTCGCCTGGCCCGATCCGGACCTGCGCCCCGGGCTCGTCTCGATGTGTCATTGCTGGGGGTCGATGCCGGGAAGGTCGGCGGACGTGCGCAAGTCGGGCGTGAACATCGGCCTGCTCATCAGCGTCGAGCAGGATTGCGCGCGCTTTTCGGGCATCCCGTTGATGAGCGCGATTCCGGTTCGGCTGGCCCGCGCGCCTTGAGTCTGCGCCGGAGCCCGTGCCGCGGCGACCGCAATCGCGCCGCGCCGCTCTCGCGCCCGCCGTCGCCCTCCACGACGCGCAGCACGCCGGCATCGGGCCGCTGGACGCGCTGCCGCGACAAGTTGCCGCATCCCGTCCTGGCCTGCGCACGGTTAGGGTAGGCGCCGTTCCAAATGGAGGAATGAGCGATGCGGAGTCGAGCGGTCGGGGGGCGAACGGGGTCGGGGATCGAGGGAGCGATCGTGCTCTGCATGGCGATCGCGTGGTCGGGCGCGGCGGGCGCGCATACGTCCGTGAAGTCGCCGGCGACCGAGGGCGTGCGCGACGACAACGCAATCCGCATCGGACACGGCTGCGAGGGCGAACGCCCGGTCGTCGCCCAGAGCATCGTCTTCCCGACGGACACGCCCGAGATCGCGGCGAGCGATCCGAACGTCGTCGTCGGCGATCTCTCCGAGGTCGTGCTCCAGGGCAGCCTCGCCGGTCTCGCCCAGAGCATCCAGGACCGCAGCATCTTCGGATACCAGGACGAGATCGTCGACGCGAACGGCAACGTCGTCGGATTCCAGGCGCGCAAGGGCTCGCTCAGCCCGAAGCTCGTCGGCCGCGTCCCGTTCCAGTTCAGCGCGCCGCGCTTCGTCGCCGAATCCTGTGCGCGCCGCCTGCTGGTCGAGATCGCGGTCGCCGACATCTGCAGCGCCCAGCAGCCGATCCTCGATCCGCACAAAGTGAATCTCTGGATCCCGGACAACGGCTCGCTCTTCGCGCTCGACGGTCGGGCGGCGGGCGTCGAAGGCATCGGGGCTCCGGCGACCTTGATCGTCCAGCGGAATCTGGCGACGAATCCGCTGGCGGAGCAGTGCGGCGCTGGATTCGACGTGACCGTCACGCCCTCGGCGGCGCAGATCGATCGGGATCTGCCGATCCGCTACTACTGGTTCTCGAAGACGCCGCGCTGAAGCGCGGGCGCCCGGGTCCGGGCACGAGGCGAGGAGCAGGTCGATTCATGCGGGGTTCGAAGCGCGTTTCGTTCGGGAGTTCGCGTCGCGCGGGCTGGGCATTCGGTTCGATGGTCGGCCGGCTGGGCCTGCTCGCGATGACCGCCCACGTTCCGGGACTCGCGGCGGCTCATACGCTATCCGGCTCGCTCGGCAGCGGGGCGGCCGCGACCGACTACTACCAGATCGTCTGCTCCGACGACGGAGCCGGGCCGCCGGAGTCGTTGACGGTCCAGATCCAGGACGCGGCGCCCGCGGCGGCTCCGCTCGTCAGCGTGCAGGTGCGCGCCGGCCTCGAGATCTCGAACACGACCGATCCGATCGACGGCGACCTGTCGCCGAGCGTCGCGATTCACGTCAACGGCGGCCCGCAGGCGATCTACGACGTCCTCGTCGACAAGAGCGCCGCGGGGACCGAGAGCTACGTCCTGACCTACCACTGCCTGACGGGACCCGACGGCACCGGTCTCCATACCGGCACCACGCTCGTCGTCCGCCAGAACCAGTAGGCCTTTGCGTCCCCGAACCGGCGCTATTTGACGAGGGTCACCGGGACCTTCGTCGCATGCACGACCTTCGTCGCGACCGATCCCAGCAAGAGGCCGCCGAGCGCCGTCATGCCGCGGGTCCCCATCACGATGCCGTCGCAGCCGAGCTCTTCGGCGCGCTTCGCGATCTGCTGTGCGATCGGGCCGACGAGCACCTCGGTCGTGTAGGTGACCTTCGCGGCGTCGAGCTCGCGGGCGGCGGCGGAGAGGGGGCCCTCGCTCTGCTTGCGCTGGAGCTCGTCGATCTTCTCCTTCGAGACGTAGACCGCGACCTCGCCGAAGACGATCGGCTCCTCGTGTGCCGAGACGACGTGGATCGAGACCGGTCCGTTGGTCTTCGCGCGCGCGATCGCATGGCGCAGGGCGCGCATCGAGTTTTCCGATCCGTCGACGGGGACGAGTAGCTTCTGCATGCAGGGCCTCCTGGGTCGGCTTCGCCCGGTCATCCGGGCGTCGCGGTCTCGCGGAAGATTGCAGCGTTCGTGCCAGGCTGCATCCGGCGAAAGGAGTGGCCCGCGAGTCGAATCGGCCGCGCATCCCGGCGTCCAGGCGGGACGATCCGTCCCAGAGGCGCCGGGAATGGGACGAAATGTCTCGTTTGCAGGCGCTGGATCCAGGCTCGGGCGGAGTGCATCGCGGACGCCTGCGATCCCGCCTCTTTCAGGCTGGCGAGGCTCCGGTCGCGAGCTGGATCGTGCCGCAGGGAAAGACGGAAACGCGGGTCCGCGCGCCATGCTTGTGGGCGAGCCAGGCGACCGTCTCCTCCCAGGTCTTGAAGAGGACTGCTTCGGCCCGGGCGGCGGGCGGGAGCGCACCCCGATCCAGGCCCGGGGCGAAGAAGACGACGTCCCGCCCCTTGACCCGCGGCGCACGGCCGCCATCGAGACGCATGCCGGGGCCGAAGAGCCAATGACTGCCGAGACCCTCGCTGCCCTCGAGCGCGACGACGACGGTCCCACCCTCGCGTGCGAGGGGCTCGGGTGCGGTCTGCCAGGGCGCGAAGGCCGTCAGGTATTGCAGGAACTCGCCGTCCTTGGGATAGACGGAGAGCACGCAGACGTCGGCCCCGGCGGGCGCGGGCGTCGCGTAGACGCGACGGGCGATCTCGACGCCGGCTCGATGGGCCGCGACGACGTCGCCGGTCACGAGGCCGGCCAGCTCGCGCCGCGAGCTGGGGATTCCATTGACGAGGAAGTCGACCCCCGCGAGCCGCGCGGCTTCGTCGGATTCGCGGCGCGCATCGGTCTCGACGACCGCATAACGTCCGCGGGTACAGCTGCCGCGATGATAGGCCTCGGCCGAGGCGAGGCTCGCGATGCCCGGGAAGACGAGCTTCGATCCGCCCGAGAAGCCGGCCGCGCCATGGGGAATGATCGAGCCGACGAGGATCCGCAGGTCGGCCTCCATGAACTCCCGGTTCAGCTCCACCGGCGAGCCGAAGCTCGTCCGGCCGACCGGGACGCATCCGTCCCAGGCGAAGTGATTGGCGACGGCGCAGCGCGCGAGGATCTCGTCGCCGAGCTTCTTCTCGAAATCCGGTCGCGTCATCGGGCGATGATTCGCGACGCCGGCGAGGATCAGGACGTCGCGATCGGCGATGCCGGCCGCACCGAGCTCGGCGAGGACGGCGGGAACGAGTCGCCGCCCCGGCGTCGGACGCGAGAGATCGTCGACGACGATGCAGGCGCGCCTGCGGCCGCGCGCGATCTCGCGCAGGCGCGGCGCTCCGATCGGCTCGGCGAACGCCCGGGCGATGCCGGCCTCCCCGATGTCCGGGCCGTCCCGGGGCGGGCAGGCATCGACCTGCCAGCCGTCCGGGAATCGCAGCTCGAGATCGCGGTCGTCCGTCCATGCGCCGAAGCGGATCGTGGCGCTCGCGCCGGGGCGCATGCCCGTCGCGGATCGCTCGTTCGAAGGGAGACCGGAGCCGGAGGTGCGCATCGGGCGAAACCTATCAGAGGCGATGCTCGACGGCTGCCGGCGGCGCCATGCGGCCGTGATAGAGTCGACGTGATGGCCATTGCAATCGATCCGCGTGCGACGACCGATCCCGACGAGATTCTGCGAGCGATCCTCGATCCGGAGCGGCGCGGGGCGCTCTATCCCTGGCTTCATCAGTTGCGCAGCGTCGCCCCGGTCTGGCGGGCGGAGGGCCTGTTCGGACCGGGCGGATGGGTGTTGTCGCGCTACGAGGACGTCCGCGCCGTGCTGCGGCATCCGAGCGCGTTCAGCGACGAACGCAACGCGGACATCTTCGACGTCGGCGAGTCGGGCGCGGCCTTCACGGCGATGATGCGCCAGCAGATCCTCTATCTCTCGCCGCCCGACCACGATCGGATCCGGGCGCTGGTCGCCCGTCATTTCACGCCGCGCAGCGTCGAGCGCTGGCGTGCCGCCGCAGAGCAGGAGGTCCTGCGACTGCTCGACCTCGCGGTCGACCGCGGCAAGCTCGATCTCGTCCGCGACGTGGCCTATCCGCTCCCGATCGCGGTGATCTGCGAGATGCTGGGCGTTCCGCGCAGCGACGTGCCGCTCGTCTTCGAATGGGCCCACGACTTCGCTCGTCGCGGTGACGTCGCCGCCCTGACGCCCGAGGTGATTCGCCGCGGCGAGACGGCGACGCTGGCTTTCCGGGATTATTTCCTCGATCTCGCGAGGGAGCGCCGGAGCCGGCCGCGCGACGACCTGACGACGATGCTCGCGAACGTCCGCGACGCGCAAGGGGCGCTGAGCGACGACGCGCTCGCCGCGACCTGCGTGATCCTGCTGCAGGCGGGCCACGAGACGACGGCGGACCTGATCTCGCTCGGGATCCGCGGTCTGCTGCTCGCGCCCGCGGCGATGGCGCGTTTGCGAATGCAGCCGGAGCGGATCCCGAACGCGGTGCTCGAGCTGCTGCGCTGGGATACCTCGGTCCAGATCAGCCAGCGTCGCAGTCGCGAGCCGATCGAGCTCGCCGGAACGCGCATACCGGCCGGTGAGACGTTCGTCCTCCTGAACGGCGCAGCGAATCGCGATCCGGCGGCCTATCCCGATCCGGACACGCTCGACGTCGATCGCGTGCCCCGGGACCAGCTGGCTTTCGGTCTCGGCCGCCACCGCTGTCTCGGTGCCTCGCTCGCACGCCTCGAGATCGAGACGGCGATCGCTGCCCTGCTGCGGCGATTTCCGCGACTCGACTTCGAGGCGGAGCCGGTCTTTCGCGGTTCGTTCTTCCTGCGCGGCCTCGCATCGCTTCCGCTCCGCTTCGGGGCGGATGCCCGGAAAGGACTTCCGTCATGAAGCTCTCGCAGCTCGCCGTCCGTTTCGCGGTGACGCCCTTCGGCGCGGCGCTCGATCGGCTCTGCGTCCGCTGGATCGGCCATTCGCCGGTGTCGATGATCTTCTCCCGCTCCGAGGGTGTCGACTACAACCCGCCGCTCCTGCTGACGACGAAGGGCCGCAGATCCGGCCAGGAGCGAACGGTCGTCCTGCCCTACTTCGCGGCGGGCAAGGGGAGGGTCGCGATCGTCGGCTCCCGCGGCGGCATGCCGACCGATCCGCATTGGGCGCTGAATCTCCGCGCGGATCCGAACGCGACGCTCTTTCTGAGACGCCGCTCGGTCGCAGTCGAGGCGAAGATCGCGACCGGCGCCGAACGCGAGCTGCTCTGGGGATCGATCACGACGCGCTCGCCCGTCTACCTGACCTATCAAAAGCGCGCGGCCGGCCACCGCGAGCTCCCCGTCTTCGTCCTCAGCGCCCGGGATGGCTCGTCGCTGCGGTAGTCGCAGCGGGGGGCGCTTGCCCGGGGCCGACGCCGTCGGCGACGGCGACCTCGGCGCGGGTGAAGGCGGGCGCGTCGTCGCGGACGTAAGGCCAGGGCAGGGCGCCGAGCTTCTTCATCAGGACGCGGACGAACGCGTCCTGGCGGCGACGGGCCTCTTCGATCGGAACGCCGCGGTTCAGGATCGCGAAGTAGACGAGGCCGCTCTCTCGCGTCCGCAGCGCGCCGGCGAGGGCGCAGGCGCCGTAGTCGCCGTAGGTGCCCGTCTTGGCGACGACGATGCCCTCGCCGGCCGGGCCCGCCAGTCGCTTTCGGAGCGTACCCTCGTCGATGCCGGCGACCGGCATCACGCTCGCGAGATCGAGTTCGTGGCCTGCGAGCTCGCGGTCGAGCGCGCGCAGGATCGCGACCGTCGCCCGGGGGCTCATGCGATTCGCGGGATGGGCGCCGGCGCCGTCGCCGAGGATGAGCTCGCCGCGCTGCTCGCCGGGCAGCTCCTGCCGGATCCGGTCCTGGATCGCGGCGGCTCCGCCCGCCGCTTCCGCGAAGGGCGCGAAGATGTTGTTCGAATAACCGTTCAGCGCCTTCAGCATGAAGAGCAGCGGCTGGGATCGATGCGTCAGCAGGAGGACTTCCGCGCCCGCTGCCCGGCTTCCACCCCTCGGCGCCGCGGCGCGCGCGAAGGCGAGGCGCGGGGGCTCGGCGCCCGAATCGCCGGTCCGCCCCCGGACGGCCTGCCAGGCGGCGGGAGCGACGCCCCCTTCGAGGGCGCGGCGCAGGCGCGGCGCGAGCCCATCGGCCTTCCAGTTGAAGAGCAGCTTGCCTTCGACGACGAGATCGCCCTCGATCCGGCGCAGCCCGAGCGCCCGCAACGCGCGGAGCGCGAGCAGCGCGTTCTCGTCGACGAAATACGGGTCGCCTGCGGCCTGGACGACGAGCGGACCCGCGAGGACCTCGGCTCGGAGCGGTCCACCGGCGAGAAAGCGGGTCTCGAAGCGGTGATCCGGACCGAGCAGCCGAAGCAGCGCCAGCGTCGTCGGGAGCTTCGAGACGGAAGCGGGATGCACCGCGCGGGCCCCGGCCTCGGAGACGAGCACGCGCCCGTCCGCCGTTTCGACCTGCACGCCCTGTCCGGCGCCGACGAGCCGCCGCGCCTCCGCGGCGAGCTCCGCATTCAGCTCCGCGGCCCGCTCCATCTCGAAGCCGTTCGCCGGGTCCGCCGCCCCGCCCGGCAAAGCCGCGCAGAAGAGCAGGATGCCGGCGATCGTGCCCAACCCTCGAAGTCGAAGCCCCATGCCGATTCCTCCTGCGCCCTCCGGCACCTTCCTTGGCGTTCCTGGGTGTCGGCGGCGTGCGCAGCATGCCTTGGATCGAGGCCGCGCGGCAATCCCGCCCGCTCCCGATCAGGCCTCGTCTCGGGAGCGGTCGCGCTCGGCGCAGTATGTTGCCCCTGTCGCATCGATCCGGACGGGTTCGACCGCGTCGATGGCGGCGCGGTTCACCGCGGTGCCGGGGGGACCGGCGAGCCGGGTCTCATCCCCATGAAAACGAGGAGCCCACGCAATGATCCTGGACCACCTGACGCTGCCCGTCACCGATTTCGAGACGAGCAAGCAGTTCTATCGCAGGACGCTCGCGCCGCTCGGAATCGGGATCGTCGTCGAGCTCGGCCGGGTCGCGGGATTCGGCCGCGAAGGCAAGGGCGAATTCTGGCTCGCCGAGGGCGAATCCCGCTCCCCGCTCCATTTCGCCTTCGCGGCCCGCAGTCGCGCCGAGGTCGACGCCTTCCACGCCGAGGCGCTCGCCGCGGGCGCGCGCAACAACGGATCTCCTGGCTTGCGGCCGATCTATCATGCGAACTACTACGCCGCCTTCGTGATCGCACCGGAGGGCCACAACATCGAAGCGGTCTGCCATCCAGCTCAGTAGATCACCTGCTTCTCGACGAGCTCCGCATAACGTTCTTCCGACAGGCCCATCAGCCCCTTCAGGATCCGCGCGTTGTCCTGGCCCAGCATCGGTCCCGGCCGCGCGACGGGTCGGCTGCGACTGAACTTGAAGAACGGGGCGTAGACCGTCTCGCGGAAGCCCTGCGGATTCTCGAGCTCGACGAAGGTCCCGCGCGCGGCGAAATGCGGATCGCTCGAGAGTCCGGGGACGTCGAGGACGGGCGTCGCTGCGACACCGCGCGCCTGGAGCCGCTCGCAGAGGGGGCGCGCCTCCTGCGTTCGTGTCCATTCGGCGAGCTGCGCATGCAGACGCTCGAGATCGGCGATTCGCCCCTCGCGGGTCGTCCAGCCCGGAGCGCGGATCCAGTCCTGGTCCACCGCCGCCGCGAGCGCGCGCCACTCGGCCTCGTCCTCGACGACGATCGCGATCCAGCTGTCCTCGCCGGCGCAGGGAAAGACGCCGTGGGGCGCCGCCTGGGCGAGCGGATGACGATTGCCGAGCGGTTCGCCGACGCGGCCATTCAGCATGAAGTCGAGGAAGGCCGGGGCGATCAGATGCGAGAGGCCCTCCTGCTGTGAGAGCTCGATCAGCTGGCCCTCGCCGGTCCGCCGCCGCTGATGGAGCGCCGCGAGCACGGCGAAGGCGCCGAGGACACCGTTATGCGCGTCGGCCATCGGCTGCTCGAAGGGGATGACGTCCCCCGGCCCATAGCCGGTCAGGCTGTCGAGACCGGTCAGGCTGGCGAGGGCGTTGCCGTAGGTGCGGACGTCCTTGAGCGGCCCGTCGTGTCCTGCAGCGGGCATCGAGAGCAGGACGATGTCGGGGCGGAACCGGCAGAGGTCGGCGTAACGGACCTCGCAGCGCTCGGCGACGCCGGGCCCGAAGTTCTCGATCGCGACGTCGCAGTGGGCGACGAGGGCATGGGCGAGGGCGCGGCCTTCGGCCTTCGCGAGATCGAGAGTGACGCTGCCGTTGCCGGCCCACATGTTGTGCTGGGTCAGCGAGCGTTCGGGGTGCGGCTTCGGGTCTTCGCTGGGCGGGACGTGCCGCATGATGTCGATGCGCGCGCGGCTCTCGACCTTGATGACGTCGGCGCCGAGGAAGCCGAGCACCTGCCCGACCATCGGCCCGGCCCAGACCCAGCCGAAATTCGCGACGCGCACGCCCTCGAGCGGCAGTCGGGCTGCAGGAACGATCGCTCGGGCGTCGCGGCGCGCGGGCTCCCGGACTGCGGCGTGCGGCGCAGAATCACGATCGATGCGCTCGTCCGGCGATCGCAGGTGCGCTTCGGACGCTCGGCCATCCCCTTCGAAGACGACGCGGTCGTGCTCGCCGAGACGCGGCGCACGCCGCGCCAGGCCGACGCGTCCCTTCGACGGGCGGAAGGGCGCGCCGAGATTCGGCATCGGCTTTTCGCCGTTGCTGCCGCCCGTCGTGCCGATGAAGCCGCGGCCGACGATGTGGGGATGCTCGACGAACTCCTCGACCGTCATGACCGCCGTCGAGGGCGAGCCCGCCGCCTGGCAGAGCGCCATGACCTCCCATTTGCTCCGCGTCCGCGTCCATTCCTCGATCAGCGGGTAGACGACGTCCCGCTCGGCGCCGCGCTTCCAGACGTCGTCGAAGATCTCGAGCTTCATCCAGTCGGGATCGCCCATGACCTTGGAAAGCCCCTTCCACTGGCCGGGCTCGAGGGCGAAGACCCAGGCATGGCCATCCGCGCAGTGCAGGATCGAGGCCGGTGCACCGGAGAGTCCGATGCCCGTGCGCTTGTTGACGAAGCCGTGGCGCCGGAAGCCCGGAACGTTCCAGCCACCGACCATCGTCGTCGCGAGCAGCTCCGCCGTCGAGAGATCGATCCATTGTCCGCCGCCCGCGACGTCGCGGCCGAAGATCGCGGCGAGGGCGACGGCGGCGCCGCCGATCGCGCCGTAGAAATCGGCGAGCAGCGTGCCCTGCTCGAGCGGGGCGTCGCCGGGGCGGCCGCAGTAGCGATGGCCGCTGCCGGAGAGGTGATAGGCGTTGTGGTCGTAGCCCTTCCAGTCGCGGTAGGGCCCGGTCTGGCCGAAGGGCGAGAGGGAGAGCTGGACGAGGTCCGGGTTCGCGGCGGCCAGGATTTCGTATCCGAGGCCGAGCCGGGCGAGGCGTCCGGGCGGAAGGCTCTCGATCAGCAGGTCGGCGCTCGCGGCGAGCGCGCGCAATCGCTCCCGGTCGCCCGGCCGCTCGAGGTCGAGCACGACGGATTGCTTCTCGGCGTTCAGGAAATGGAACAGCCCGCTCCGCTCGGGATCGGCAACGTCGCCTTCGAAGGGTCCCCAGCGCCGGGAGACGTCGCCTTCGGGCGACTCGATCTTGATGACGCGGGCGCCGGATTCGGCGAAGAGCCGTCCACAGTAGGGCGCCGCGACGCGATCGCCGAGTTCGAGGACCGTGAGCCCTTCGAGCAGGCCCGTCGCTTCCGGGTTCACCATCGTCCGCATCCTCTCTCCCCGTTCGCCGCGATTCTCGGGGGCCGAGCAGTCGACGCGGGCGCTTCGCGAGACTAGACGAGCGCGGTAGGCTGCGGGAGTCCACCGAGAGGAATCCCAGCCCATGTCGTTCGCTCCGCTTCGTGACGAGAAGATCCTCATCACCGGACCCGCTGGCCGAGTCGCCTTTCCGCTCGGCGCGCGGCTCGCGCGGGACAACGAGGTCTTCGGCATCGCGCGCTTCGGCAGCGAGGACGAGCGCGCCCGGGTCGAGGCCGCCGGCATCCGGACCCGGCGCGTCGATCTCGCCGATCCCGATTGGGCGGACCTGCCGAGCGACTTCACGCTCGTGCTGCATTTCGCCGCGGCGATCGGAACGGAGCTCTCGTTCGCCGATGCGATCCGGACGAGCGGCGACGGCACGGGGCGATTGATGAATCGCTTTCGGGATGCGCGGGCGGTGCTCGTCGCGTCGAGCCGCGCGGTCTACGCCGAGCCCGCGGATCCCGATCGCATCCAGCACGAATCCGATCCCCTCGGCGGCGATTCGCCGCTGCCCTACTCGCCGACCTATCGGGTCTCGAAGCTCGCCCAGGAGGCGGTCGCGAGCTTCTGGGCGGCGGAGCTGGGATTGCCGACGATCCTCGCGCGGCTCAACGTCGTCTACGGCGACAACGGCGGCCTGCCCGCGATGCTGCTCGAGCGGATGAAGGCGGGCCTGCCGATCCCCCTCGGTCCGCACGGTGCGACGCGGGCCGCGCCCATCCACCACGACGACCTCTTCGATCAGCTGCCCGGACTGCTCGCGGGCGCTTCGGTCCC
>CAUJGH010000121.1 GCA_963169575.1 Myxococcota bacterium
GCCGAAGGTGTCCTTCGAGTTGCGGGCGATGAGCAGTCCCCAGACCAGCATCAGCGCATAGGTCGAGAGCACGATCGTCGATCCGACGAAGCCCCATTCTTCGGCGAGCACGGAGAAGGCGAAATCGGTGTGCTGCGTCGGCAGGAAGCGGAGCTGGGTCTGCGTGCCTTCCTGCCAGCCCGTACCGAAGATCCCCCCCGATCCGACGGCGATCTTGGATTGCATCTGCTGATAGCCCGAGGCGAGCGGATCGCGCGAGGGGTCGATGAAGCCGAGGATGCGCTCCTTCTGGTAGCCCTTCAGCCCGAATTGCCAGAGCGCCGCGGCCGCGCCGAGCGCGACCACGCCGATGCCCGCCCAGGCCCTCGCCGGCACGTTCACGAGCGGCAGCAGCGTCAGCCCGACGAGCAGCGTCAGGACGGCGACGCCGAGATCCTTCTGCAGGACGATCAGCGCGACCGGTGCCCCCACGATCAGGCCCGGCATGAAGAGGTCGCGCAGGCGCCGGATCTGGGACGGCGGATTGCGGCCGAAATAATGCGCCAGCCCGATCACCATCCCGATCTTCGAGAACTCCGAAGGCTGCAGCCGCCCGGAGAAGAGCCAGGCGCGAGCGCCGCGCGTCTCCTCCGCGATCGCGAGCGTCAGGAGCAGGAGAGCGACCGTCGCCCCATAGATGCCGTAGGCGTACCGATCGAAATGCCGGTAGTCGATCGCCACCACGACGGCGATGACGAACGCCGCGAGCCCGAGCACCGAGAGCTGGCGAGCGACGATGTCGGCACCGCCCTCGACGCCCGAGGCGGCAGCCGACACGAGATTCACGATCCCCATCGTCGCGAGCAGCACGACGATCGCGGCCAGCACCCAGTCGAAATGCGCGACCCGGCGGCGCTCGACCCGCATGCCGCTCATCGATTCGCTCTCCAGCCCGCCGCACCGATCCGGTCGACCGCCGCCGCCCCCAGGCTCGAGCCGCCGTCCGACCCGAGTCGCGATCCGAGATCCGCCGCGAACGCCGCTTCGAAATCCGCTTCGAACTCCGATTGAAAAAAGGCGACCTGGGTCGGCACTCGCCCCTCCTTCTTCGAGAAATAGCGGGCCATCACCTTCTGCGTCATCGGCGCCGCGAGCGCACCGCCGCCCCCGCCCGCATGCTCGACGATCGCGACGACGACGATCTCCGGCGACTCGACCGGCGCGAAGGCCGCGAAGAGCGCGTGGTCGCGGTAGCGGATCGGGATCTCCTTCGGCGCGAGCCCCTTCACGACGTCGAGGCCGACGACCTGCGTGGTCCCGGACTTGCCGGCGACGTTGATGCCGGGCACCTGTGCGCGGCGGCCGGTGCCGCCCGGATCCATGACGACGCTCATCAGCCCCTTCTTGACGATCTCGAGGACGACGGGATCGATCGCGTTCGTCGCGCGCACGACGGACGGCAGCGCCTCGACCAGCTCCCCGTCCCAGGTTTCCTTGCGCAGCACGACACGCGGCTCGACCACGCTCCCGCCGTTCGCGATCGTCGCATAGGCGACTGCGAGCTGGATCGGGGTGACCAGATTCGCGCCCTGCCCGATCGAGAGGGAGATGGTCTCGCCCTCGACCCAGGGCTCGCGGCGGACCCGGCGTTTCCATTCCGGCGTGGGAACGAGTCCGCTCGCCTCACCGCGGACCGCGATGCCCGTCGGCGCCCCCAGGCCGAACATGCGCGCATAACGCGCGAGCGTCTCGACGCCGAGCTTGCGGCCGAGCTCGTAGAAATAGACGTCGCAGGAGCCTGCGAGCGCGCGCTGCAGGTCGACGGTGCCGTGGCCCCCCTTCTTCCAGCAGCGATAGACGCGGCGGCCGAGGCGGTAGTAGCCGTTGCAATGGGTGGTGTGACCGGGCGTGATCGCCTTCTCGGAGAGGCCGGCGGCGGCGACGAAGGCCTTGTAGGTCGAGCCCGGCGGATAGACGCCCGCGACGGCGCGATTTCGCATGGGATGCCACTCGTCCGCGTTGAGGGCCTGCCAGACGTCGCGGGAGATCGAGCCCGCGAAGGCGTTGGCGTCGTAGCTCGGCGACGAAGCCATCGCGAGCACGTCGCCGTTGTTCGGATCGAGAGCGACGACGGCGCCCATGCGCCGCGGCTCGCCGGGTTCCGCCGGAACGAACGCCTCTTCCGCGGCTTTCTGGAGATCGAGGTCCATCGCCAGGACGATGCGCCCGCCCGGCGTCGGCTCGATCCGATCGAGCTCTTCGATCGCGCGGCCGGCGACGTCGACGATCCGATTGACGCCGCCGCTGCGGCCGCGCAGATGCACCTCGTAGGCGGCCTCGATGCCCGACTTCCCGATCGTCTCGCCCGCGCGATAGTCGGCGAGATCTTCGCGCGCGAGCTCCGCCTGATCGATCTCGCCGATCGTCCCGAGCAGCTGCGCGGCGAGGTCGCCATGGACGTACTCGCGAAGCGGCTTGTCGTAGAACTCGATCCCCGGAAGCGCGAAGCGATGCTCGGCGACCATCGCGCGCTGCACGAAATCGAGATCGCGCGAGAGCGAGACCGGCTGGAATCGGGCGCGCCCCGTCGGTCGTCCGACCTTCGAGGCGATCTCCTCGGCGTCGCGCCCGAGGATCGCGCCGAGCACCGAATACGTCCGCCAGGGATGCACGACTTCGTTCGGCATCACGTCGACGTGGTAGGCGGGGCGACTCGCGGCGACGGCACGGCCGTCCCGATCGACGATCATCCCGCGCGGCGCTTCGAGCAGGACGGTGCGGACGTAGTTTTCCTGGGAGCGGTCCGCGAGATACTGGCCCTCGAGGATCTGGAGTTGGAAGAGCCGGCCGACGAACACGGTGAAGAGCGCGAGCACGACGAAGACGAGAGGCCAGAGCCGGACGTCGCCGGGCCCGTCGCCGCCGTTCGAGAAACGACTCCGGCCGAGGGGCTCGCTCACGGCCGGGTCCTCCCCGCATGACCGAGCGCGAGACCGCTCCGCCGAGCGACCTCCTCGTCCGCGAAGCGATTCACGATGCGCTCGACCCCACCGATCAGCGGGCCGGCAGTGAGCGTGTTGACGACCGCTTGCACCGCGGCGATGGCGAAGACCTCGAGGCCGAGCGGCTCCGGAACCAGCAGGAGCGAGCGCGTAGCGACGATCCCGAAGCCGTAGCCGAGCGAGAGCACGAAGGTCAGCATCGCCGTCGGAATCCCGCCCGAGAGGTCGAGCTGGCGGGCCGCGATCGCGGCGACGAGATAGGTCCCCAGCCGCAGAAGCGCATGCTGGCCGATCAGCGAGCCCGAGACGGCGTCCATCGCGAATCCGAGCACCGCCGTCACCAGGAAGCCCGACACGAAACCCGGCCAGCGCAGACCGAGGCCGACGACGACGAGCCAGGACAGATCCGGACACCACGGCGGCGGGAGCGCTCGGGCGAGACCGCCCTGGAGCATGAGCCCCGCGAAGCCCAGCGCGAGCACCGCGAGCGTCGACTTCAAGGGGGAAAGACCTCCGAGCCCGGCTCCGCTGCCTGCGCCGAAGGGCGCGCGGACGGAGACTGCGACGGGGGCGGACTGGAGACCGACGCCGGCCCCGGGAGATCTTCCGCCGGCGAGTTCGAACGGTAGAGGAGCTCCATCGTCGGTCCGCGCCGCAACATCACGAAGACCTGCTCGAGCCGTCCGAGATCGACCGCCGGCCGCACGACCGCGATGCGGGTCAGCTGGCCCGTCGCCTCGCCGATCTCGACGACGCGTCCGAGCCGAAGCCCCTTCGGATAGATCCCGCCGAGGCCGGAGGTCACGACCTCGTCGCCGACGACCACGTCCGATTCACGCACGAAGAACTCGAATTCGAGCGACGCCCGGCCATCGCCCCGAACGATGCCGCGTGCGCGGCTGCGCTGGACGAGGGCATCGACGGCGCTCTGGCGATCGAGCAGAAGCATCGTCTTGGCGGCATGCGGCGACGTTCCCGTCACGACCCCGACGACGCCCTCCTTCGTCACGACCGGATTGCCGGGCACGACGTCGTGCTCCGAGCCTCGATCGATCAGGATGGATCGGAACCAGGGCGTCACGTCGAGTCCGACGATCTCCGCGGGCAGCATCGGAATCTCGACCTCGTCCCGCATCGCGGCGACGCGCTCCAGATGGCCGCTCGTCACGAGGGCCTCGCGGAACTGGACGTTCTCCGACTCGACCTCCGCGAGTCGCTCGGTCAGGTGCGCATTCTCCGCGCGCACGGCGAGCAGATCGACATAGTTCCGGTAGTAGCCCTTCACGCCGTCGATCGGCGCGGAGACCAGGCGACCGATCGGCGCGGAGACTTCGAGGATCGTCGCCTGCCACCACGGGAGCTGCGCGCGCTCCACGACGCCCCGCTGCCGATCGACGACCATCGAGACGACTGCGACGAACAACAGGGCGACCACGACGAGCGGCCCAGCCAGGCGCTTCAGAAGATCGGGCATACCCCCTCGACCCGTCCCCTTCCCTGCTCCGGCTCAGGAGATCGGCGAGCGCAGCGTGACCTCGCGCAGCAGCGCGATCTCGTCGAGACAGCGTCCGGTCCCGACCGCGACCGCGGTCAGCGGATCCTCGGCCAGCATCACGGGAAGCCCGGTCGTCTCGCGCAGCAGGACGTCGAGATTGCGCAGCATCGAGCCGCCGCCGGTCAGGACGATGCCCTTGTCGACGATGTCGGCCGAGAGC
>CAUJGH010000122.1 GCA_963169575.1 Myxococcota bacterium
CGTCGAGATCGAGGAGAGCGGCTCCGAGAGCGTTCTCCTGCTCGTCCCCTTCGGCGGCGGCATCCGCCTCTCCGGCGGCGAGCAGGTCGTCACGCCCGCATCGCCGCTCGGACGGGCGCTGATCGGGAAGTCCGTCGGCGATTCGGGAGAGCGGGGGGGCGCGGGAAGGACGCGGACGTTCGAGATCCGGAGGGTCGAATAGTGCGGCGAGCCCCGTTAGAGGTGCAGCGCCCGGCGCAGCGCCTCGATGCGCGGCGTCGGGTCGGCATGGGGCACCGTCGTTCCGACGCCCCAGACCGGTCCGGGCCAGGCGGCGTCCGTGGTCGTGCGGGCGATGACGTGGACGTGGAGCTGGGGCACCACGTTGCCGAGGGCCGCGACGTTCATCTTGTCGGCGCGATGGATCTGCAGGAGCGCGTTCGAGACCTGCTCGATCTCGTCGAAGAGCGCCGTGCGCCGCTCGCGCGGCACGTCGTGCAGGTCGCGCAGTTCCGGAATCCGCGGCACCAGGATGCACCACGGAAACCGTTCGTCGTTCATGAGCAGGACCTGGCAGAGCGGCAGGGAACCGAGATCGAAACAGTCGGCGACGAGACGGGGGTGAAGGCGGAACATGCGGAGCTCCTCGATTTGCCGGAGCCTATCCCGCTCGCTTTCGCTTCGCGATGCTCGGCGAGTCCGGTGATCGCACTCGGGCGGACCCGTCGCGCTCAGCGGGCGAGTCGCGTCTCGCCCAACGACTCAGAACTCCCCGACCCAGCGCGTCGTCCAGACGACCTCGACGTAGTCGCGGGACTTCCCGGACACGGCGAAGGTGAAGCCGTTTTGATCGTGTGATACCACGACGACCTGCGCGTTCGGCTTGGGCTTCGCGAGGACGGGGGAGAGCGTGATCGCGTAGTCGCGCGACTGGGGCGTCGCGAAGGCGACGGTCGCCGTGCCGTCCGAGGCGAGCGCCGCGGCGGCCACTCGGCCGGCGCGCAGACCGCCCGTGACGAGCAGGTCTCCGTCGATCCGGACGCTCCCGGCGACGTGCAAGGCGGCTTCGGGGGCTTCGGTGCCGAGCCCCAGCCGCCCGTCGCTCGTCAGGTAGAGCGTGTTCGTCGGCGCGGCACCGCCCAGCCAGAAGGGGACGGTCGCGCTGGTCAGGTCCTCGAACGAGAATCGGTTCAGCCCGCCGTTCGCCGAGTCGTTCGCCGTGATCTGCCAGTCGCCGCCCGGGAGGGCATCCGGGTCGCTGATGTCCTGGAAGGCGATGCGGAGATTGTTCTCCTTCAGCCGGATGAGGTCGTGCGGGAAAGTCTCGCCGTTCACGCAATCGAATCCCGTACAGAGACTTCCCTGGACGATGAGGTCGTCTGCGACGACCTGGTCGGCGCGCGCTCCGGTCGCGAGGACCGTCGCGAAGAACGTGATTCCGACTGCGAATCCTCCGATCGATCGGATCAACATGTCATTCACCGACCGACTGCGCGATCCAATGAATCTCGATCAGGCGGTTCACGTTCTTGCGGCCGGCCGACACAGTGAAGCCGTTCTCGTCCTGGTCGACGAGTGTCGGCCTGAAGTTGCGCGAGGCCTTGTCCGTCACCGCGGTCAGGGTCACCACATAATCCCCGGCGAAGGGCGTGCCGAAGGCGACGCTCGCCTCGCCGTCCGCGAAATCGTCCGCGGGGACGATGCCCGCCTTCGTGCCGCTTCGCACCGTCCCGGTCACGTCGATCACCGCGTCCGCGCGCAGGCTGCCCGCCACGTCGAGTGCGAAGCCCTCGGTCGGCGCCGCGGTTCCGATGCCGACGTCGCCGTCGCTCGCGACGTGGATGGAATCGGTCGGGGCGCCGGCTTCGAGGGTGAACGGGACCGTCCCGGCATCGAGGTCTTCGATCGAGAAGTGGCTCGCCGTACCCGACGCGTCGTCGTCGTTGATCGTGATCTGCCAGTCGGTCGTCGGAAAGCCGCTCGAGCTGCTGGTGTCCGTGAACTGGATCCCGAGGACGTCGCCCTTCATGCGGAGCGTGTCGAAGCCGAAGGTCTCGCCGTCGACGCAGCCGCTGCCGACGCATTCGCTGCCCTGCACGATCAGGTCGTCGGCGATCACCTGGTCGGCCGACGCGCTGGCGGCGAGCGAGACGAGCGCGGCAAGGATCCAGGCAACGGAAGGGGTCGGATGACGCATGCGGAAAGCTCCTCTTGATGCGCCCGCTTCGGTCGTGCTGAAGGGGGTCTTGATGAGGAACTGGCGACCGGGATTTCGCCCGAGCGGGCCCCGATCCGTCGACCGGACGGAACCGCGGTCTTCCCCCGATCGTCGTAGCCCGTCGACGAGCCCCGCCCATCGCGTGCGCGATGCCCGGCCGCGGCGGGACGAGGCGAGGAATCCGTTTGTCGCAGCCCGCCGATCGAAAGGCGCCCGATCCGCGCATGGCCCAGATCGCCGTGCTCTCGCTGCTCGTCGTCGCCGGGCTCCTTTTGCTCGATTTCGACGTTCGTCCCGCGAGCGCCATCGCGTTTCTCGCGACGGCGCTGGCGGTCCAGGCGATCGGCAATGCGGGTCGCGGAGAGCCCTTCGAGCCGCGCAGCGCGCTCATCTCGGCGCTCTCCCTCACGCTGCTGCTGCGCAGCAGCGAGCTCCTCTGGTGCGTCGCCGCCGCCGCGCTCGCGGTCGGGAGCAAGTTCGTGCTCCGCGCCGACGGGCGTCATCTCTTCAATCCGACGAATTTCGGGATCGTGTCGCTGCTCTGTGTCGACGCGCTGCTGGGCCGCCATGCCGTCTGGGTCTCGAGCGGGCAGTGGGGGAGCGGGCCGATCGTGGCGGCGTCGATCGCGGCGGGGGCCTGCTGGGTCCTGCCGCGCGTGCGCGGCGACGTGACGCTCGCCTTCCTCGCGTTCTGGGCCGGCGCGCTCTTCGCGCGGGCGACCTGGCTCGGGGATCCCTTCGCGATTCCGCTGCATCAGCTCGAGAGCGGCACGCTCTTCGTGTTCGCTGCCTTCATGCTCTCGGACCCGCGCACGATTCCCAACGCACGGTCCGGGCGCATCGTCTTCGCGGCGCTGGTCGCCGCGGGAGGCCATGTCGGCCGCTTCGTGTTTCACGAGCCCGATGCGCTGCTCTACGCGTTGGCCCTCGCCTCGTTGTCCGTCCCCCTGCTCGATCGCTGCTTTCCCGGCCGCGCGTTCGCCTGGCCGGCCCGCTCGAAGGAGAATCTGCTTGTCCCGACGAATCCGCTGCGCGTCTGAATTGCCCGGGCTTCTCGCCGCCCTCGGCCGCGGCCGCGGCCACGGGCT
>CAUJGH010000123.1 GCA_963169575.1 Myxococcota bacterium
GTCCTGCGCCCGGTGGACCGCATCGACCATCACGATCGAGGCGTTCACGACCACGCCCGAAAGCCCGATCGTCCCGATCACCGGCAGCAGGCTGAAGTTCATGCCGTGGAGCCAGAACGTGAGCGCGACTGCGACGATCGCGAAGGGCACGACCGCGATCACGAAGAAGGCCTCGAGCACCGAGCCGAGCATGACCGCGATGACGGCCCCGATCCCGAAGAAGACGACCAGCGCGACCGCACCGAGATCGCCCGTCGCCCGGCGTGACTGGACGGCCTCGCCGCTGATGTCGATCTGGACGTCGTCGCGCCCGGCATAACGGGGAACGAATTCGCGCTCGATCCGCTCGGCGATGGTGAGGGCCGTGTTCGGGGCGTCGGCGGCGAGGCCGGCGGTGACGTTGAGCGAGCGCTGTCCGTCGCGATGCTGGATCTTGGCGATCGCGGGCAGCTCGACGGGATCGACGACGTCGCGCACCAGCACGAGCTCGCCGCGGACGTTCCGAACGGGTGTGTCGAGCAGCGCGTGCATCGAGCGGCGGGCCGCGGGCTCGAGCAGGACGCGGACGTCCGTCGTCTCCTCGAGGTCCCGCATCTCCGACGCGATCGTGCCGTAATAGGCGGTCTTCAGCGTCTCGCCGAGGATGCGCGCGTCGAGACCGTGGCGAGCGAGCCGCTCCGGATCGGGATTCAGGTCGATCTGCCGGATCCCGAAGCGCTCGTCGATCGCGACGTCGACGACGCCCTCGACGCCGCTCAGGAACTCCGTCAGCGCGACCCCCGCCTGTCGCCGGACGGAATCGTCGTTCGCGAGGATGTAGACGTTGACCGGCTCGAGCCCGGGCGGGCCGTCGATGTCGGCCTCGAACTGGATCGAGGCGTCGAGCGGGATCGCCAGCCGTCCGCGCAGGACCTCGATCCATTCGGCTGCCGAGCGCCGCTTCTTGTCGAGGTCGAGATGGGCCGAGATGATGCCTTCGTTCTCGACGGAGCCGTATTCGCGCGTCGATCCCTCCCGATCCTGATGGCCGACGCGGGTCGTGAGGGCCTGGAGGTCCGTCTCCATGATCGGCGGCAGCTGGTCCTGGATCGCGTCGAGGGCGGCCTCGGTCCGCTCGATGGGCGTGCCCGGCGGCATCGTGACCTTGATGTGGAAGCCCGGCGCGGATTCCTGGGGAAAGAACTCGAATTCGAGGCGCGGGATGATGCCGAGCGCGATCGCGAAGAAGATGGCGGCGAAGGCGGCGATGACGCGGCCTCGATGCGCGAGCACGATGCGGAGTCCCCGGCGATAGCGCTCTTCGAGCCGGAGCAGGAAGGCCCGCTTCGGAACCGGAGCGCCCCCCCGTCCCGAGATCGACATGTGACAGGGCAGCACGACGAAGCTCTCCGCCAGCGAGAGCGCGAGCGCCAGACAGACGACGGCGGGGATCATCCAGATCATCCGCGACGGCATCCCGCCGATCGCGAGCAGCGGAGCGAAGGCGAGCACCGTCGTCACCGCCGAGGCCAGTACCGGCTTCGAAACCGCGAGCGCCCCCTGAACCGCGGCCTCTGCGGGCGGCAGCCCCTCCTGGCGCTTCACGAGGATCATCTCCGCGACGACGACCGCATCGTCGACGAGCATGCCGAGCACGATCACGAACGCCGTCGTCGAGACGAAATTGATCGTCATGCCCGTCGCCGGCATCAGGGCGATCACGCCGAGGATCACGACCGGCACCCCGATCGCGACCCAGATCGCCGCCGAGGGCGCCAGAAAGAGGAAGAGCACGGCGCCGACGAGCAGGATGCCCATGATGCCGTTGCTGAAGAGCACGCGCATGCGATTGCGCATCTCGTAGGACATGTCGTTCACGATCGAGGCGCTGACGCCGTCCGGCAGCTCGATCGTCTCGAGCAGGCTCGCGATCCGATCCCGCGTATCGATGACGTCCGCCCCGGCGCGCTTCACCACGACGAGCGAGAGCCCGGGCTCGCCGTTCGTGCCGGCGATCAATCCGACGTCCTCGCGGCCGAGCTCGAGCCTCGCGACGTCGCGAACACGCAGGGGCCCCGCCTGATCGAATCGCAGCACGACGTCAGCGACCTGCTCGGGCCGCTCGAAGCGCCCCCACATCACGATCTGCCGACGGTCGTCCGCCGACTCGAGGACCCCGCCCGTCTCGGAGACGTTGCGCGCGGCGATCGCCTGCACGATGTCGAGCAGCGCGACGCCATGGGCGCGGGCCGCGCGCGGATCGACGTAGACCCGCAGCTCGGGATCCGGCAGGCCGACTCGCTCGATCTCGCCGACGCCTTCGACCTTGAGCAGCGCCCGCTCGATCCGCCGCGCGGCTGCGGGCAGCTCGCGCGAGCTGCCCGCGAGCGCGACCTCGAGGATCGGCTGTTTGTTGGGGTTCATGACGATGAGGGTCGGATCGTCTCGCATGTCCTCGGGAAAGCCGCGGACCGCGTCGAGAGCCGTCCGGATCTCGCGCTCCTTCTCGGCGAGCTCGTCGTCGGGCGTATCGTCGTCGAGCTCGATCGTCGTGACGGAGCGGTTGTCGGTGACGAGGGTGGTGAAGCTGTCGAGACCGTCGACCTCCCGCAGCTCGTCCTCGATCGGGATCGTGATCTTCGTCTCGACGTCGCGCGCGGAGGCGCCGGGGAGCTGGGCGTTGACGATGAAACGCGGCAGCTGGGCCGAGGGAAACGCCTCGATCCGGGTTCGCGTCGCCGAGAGCAGGCCGACCATCACGACGGTCGCCGTGATGACGTGGACCAGCAGATGCCGTTCGACGAAGAAGCGGAGGAAGCGTTCCATCCGTGCTATTCCGCGGCGGCCGGCGGCGCGGATGCCCCGGCGCCGTCGCCTCGCGCGCCGACGGCCACGCCCGCGGTCCCGCTCGCGGCGGAGGCCGGCGCTCCGTCGATCACGACGCGCGCGCCGTCCTTCAGCGCGAAATGCCCGTCGAAGACGACGTCATCGCCCTCGCTGAGGCCGTCCAGGATCTCGACCGAATCCTCCGAGACCCGGCCGGTTCGCACGCTGCGCACCCGAGCGACCGGGCCTTCGCCGCCCGACTCGACGACGAAGACCTCGGTCTTCCCCGCGCGCCGCAAGAGCCCCGCTCGCGGCGCGAGCAGGACGGGCGCTCCGCTCGCGTCGCGCAGCTCGATCCCGACGACCATGCCGTCGCGCACGCCGCCCGGATTCTCCATCGCGAGCTCGATCTCGTAGGTCCCGTCGAGGGCGGCGGCGACGCGCGCGACGCTCACGAGCTCGGCCTCGAAGCTGCGCCCGTCGAGATCCGCGATGCCGATCGAAGCCTTCGTTCCTGGGACCAGGCGCGCCGCCTCGCGGGCGGTGACGCCGCCGAAGATCCGGACGCGCGAGAGATCGACGAGGGTCGCCACCGGGGTGCCGGGGGCGACGAAATCGCCGACG
>CAUJGH010000124.1 GCA_963169575.1 Myxococcota bacterium
TCGAGCAGCGCATGGGCGCGGGCGACCTCGGTCTGGACCCGCGCGGTCTCGCGCAGGGGCGTCGCGCTCATCATGGCGGGCTTCGTCTGCGCGAGCTGCATGAGCTCCTCGATCGAACGGCGCGCGATGCCGAGGGCGACGGCGGCGAGCGTCGCGCCGAGACGGCTGAAGGTCGGAAGCTCGGCGAGCGCGTCGAAGCGGCGCGAGCCCTTCGCGCGGAAATCGAAGGTGAAATTCTCGGCGACGAATACGTCTTCGACCACCGCATCATGGCTGCCCGTGCCTGCCATGCCGCTCGGAAACCAGCTGTCGAGCACGCGCGCCTCGCTCGCCGGGAAGAAGGCACCGACGATCTCGGGCATCCCGTCCGGCGCGAGCCGCGGCTTGCCGCCGTCGATCACGAGTCCGCCCGCGACGAGCCAGGTCGCTTGATGGATGCCCGAGGCGAAGCTCAGCTTGCCCGAGACGCGATAGCCGCCGTTCTCGCGCGCCAGCCGAAGCGTCGTCGGGTTCACCGAGCCGGCCCCGAGCGCCCGCGGCGGCTTCACGAGCGACTCGAGCGCCGCCTGGTCGCCGAGCAGCGCGAGAAAGGCGCTATTGCCCGCACCGATCGCGAGATTCCAGCCCGCAGCGCCATCGGCCGCCGCGACCTCCTCGAGGATCGGCACCGCATCGATCGCGTTCAGCCCGCCGCCGCCGATAGAAGGCGGCTGCAACATGCGGAACAGGCCGGCGTCGTGGAATGCATCGACGACGGGCGTCGCGAGACGGCGGATGCGCTCGCTCTCGTCGGCGTGGGCGCGGATCAGCGGAGCGAGCGCGCGGGCGCGGTCGATCAGATCGGACTGGACACGGGCGCGCTCGGCGGTCGGCATGGTTCACCTCGTGCGGGGAACGCTAGTGCGAACCCTGCCAGGCCGATAGGCGCGGGGACGGGCCGCGCCGCGAACGCTCTCCGTCGCGCAATCCGGGAGACCGGATGCGGCCGGGCGGCGCTACGGCCGCCCCGCTCCCGGCACCGCGACCCGCAGCGCATCGACCCGCCCGGTCGGGCTCGCGCTGCGCTGCGTCTTGTCGTGCTCCGCGCTCGAACAGACGAAGAGCGTCCGGCGATCCTCGCCGCCGAGTACGACGGCCAGCGGCGACTGATCGAAGGCGATCTCGTCGGTGACCCGACCGTTCGGATCGACGCGCAGCACCCGCCGCCCGAGCGGCTCCGCGGCCCAGATGGCCCCCGCCGCGTCGAGGCAGATGCCGTCGGGCGGCGCGAATTCGAGGCCGGGCGCGCGCGGCAGGCGCGCGTAGATCCGGCGATGCGCGAGCGCGCCATCGGGCAGGACGTCGAAGACGAGGATCTGCGAGCGACCGCACTCCGAGAGGTAGAGCGTCCGCTCGTCGACCGAGAGCGCCATGCCGTTGGGCGCGAGCAGATCGTCGGCGACCGCCTCGGCCCGTCCGTCGCGATCGACGCGGATCAGTGTCGCCGGAAGGAATCCCGTCGTCCCGCCCCACATGTCGTAGCCGAAATGCGAGACCCATCCGGTTCCGTCGCGGCGCACGATCATGTCGTTGCAGGGCCAGGCCGCCACCGGCGCGAGGTCCGCATGACGCCGGACCGACCGCGCGATCGGCTTTGCGGCGCTCCCTGCGCTCGACTCGGGCTCGGCCGAGACGTCGATCCGGTAGACGCAGCGCCCTTCCATGCCGACGACGAGCAGCGATCCATCCGGCAGCCAGCCGAGGCCGCCGGGATCCTCGGCCGCGTCGAAGCGGTGGATCAGGCTGCGGCGACCCGATGCGGTGTAGCGGAGGATTTCGTGGGCCCACATGTCGCAGAGCCAGAACGCGCCGCCGTGCCAACGCGGGCACTCGGGCAGGAAGAGCCCCTCGGCGAAGCGCTCGGGGGTCCCGGCATTCGTGCGCGGCGACGGATCGGGGCGCGGGGCCATGGCGGGAACGATGCCACCGGCCCGGCCCCCGGCAAGGCACGCGGCGCTCGCGGACGCCGGCCCTCCGACTAGAATCCGAGGCGATGAAGAAGGCGCCGCTCCCGTCCGCGCATCTCGCGCGGCCGCACGGCCCTCGAGGCGCGCCCCGTGCAACGCCCGCAGCGCATCGCCCTGTTCGTCTTCGTCGGCGCCGCCGCAGCCGCGCTCTTCGCGACGTTCGGGGGCCGCGAGGCCGCACCGCCGCCCGAGAGCGCGGCGAGCCCGGCGATCGAGCGCCCGGCGGACGGCCAGGGCCTTTGGCCGGGCGCCAGCCCCTCGGCGACTTCGGGCGGCGCGCAGCCGGCAGCATCGGCGGGCCGCGACGCCGCGCCTGCCCTGCCGGAAGGACGCGACTTCGATCCGGAAGGCGATCCGGCCGACGCCCCCTTCGTCGAGACCTTCGGCGAGCCGACCCCCGAGCTCGTCCGCGCCGCGATCGAGGCCGCCGTCGCCGATCTCTTCGCCGACCGCCCGCTCACGCCCGCCGAGATCGACCGCGCAGCCGAGGCGCTCGTCGAATTGCGCGCCGCCCGCGCCGAGCTCGATCGGCTTGCGATGGAGCCCGCCCAGGCCGAGCGCCGGCGTGCGCTCATCGAAGCGCTCGGCCACGCGAGCGAGACCTTCCGCGCCACCACGGGAATGAGCCCCGCCGAGTTCACGACGCGCGCCGCCGAAGTCGCGCGCGATCCGGCCCGGCGCGGCGATCTGGGCAGCCTGGGCAACGAATCGGAGAACAGCATGGCGAGCGGCGGCGGCATTGATCGCGGCGTCGATCCCGACTACGTCCCCAGCGACGATTACCTGCCGCCGCGCAGCGCCGAGCCGGAGCCGACCCGATGAACGCCTACGCCCCTTCGACCGAACGCGAACGACGAGAAGAGAAGGAAGAAAAGAAGGGCGTTCCGGCAAGGCCCCGGCGCCACACGCGACTGCTCCGCGGAAGCTCCGCTCGTTCCCGGCCGCCGATTCGGCGTCTCCTGCCCGCGTTCGCGGCTTTCAGCCTCTTCGCCGTCGCTCTTCCGACGCTCGCCGGCGACGCGGGGAGCGGCGCCGGGCGCGGCGCGGCGCGCGTTCCGCTCGCGACGGTGAACGGGCGCACGATCTACGTCGACGAGGTCGAGGGCGCGCTCGCCTTCCGGATCTTCCAGCACGAGCTCGACATCTACTCCCTGCTCGCCGCCGAGGCCGAGCGGCGAATCGAGGCCGAGGTCCTCGCGGACGCGGCGCGCGAGCGGGGCCTCCCGGTCGAAGCGCTGCTCGCCGAGCTCGAAGGCGGCGCGCGCGGCGACAGCGGATCGGTGTCGACTGTTCCGCCGGAGGAGATCGACCGCTATCTCGCGGAACATCCGCCAGCGCCCGGAACGGATCCGGCGGCGGCGCGCGAGCGGGTCGCCCAATACCTCTCCGAGCGCGGCCGCCTCGACCGGCGCATCGCGGGGCTCGCCGCCCTGCGCGAGGCCGCCGGCGCGCGGGTCCTGCTCGCCGCGCCGGAGCCGCCGCGAACCGACTTCGAGATCGGTGCATCGCCGACCCGCGGCCCGGCGGCTGCGCCGGTCGAGATCGTCCATTTCGCGAGCCTCGGCTCCCGCGCCGGTGCACGAAGCGCCGAGAACCTGACCCGCCTCTTCGCCGAACAGCCCGGCGAGATCCGCTGGACCCATGTCCACCTGCTCGGCGAGCGCGATGAAGCCGGTCTCTACGCCGCGCGCCTCGCCGTCGCTGCGAACGAAGCGGGGCAATTCTGGCCCTTCCACGACGCCGTCGTCGTCGCCCGCCTCGATCCGGCCGTAAATTTTGATGCGAAGCGGCTCGACGCGATCGCCGCGCAGGTCGGGCTCTCGGCGCGGGCGATCCGCGACGCGGCGCAGGGCGGCGCGCGACTCGCTGCGGTGAAGGCCGACATCGACCGCGCAAATGCGGCCGGAATCCCGCGCGAGCCAGGGCTCTTCGTGAACGGCCTCTTCGTTTCGGGCCTCTTGCCCTACGAAGAGCTGCGCGAGATCGTGCGGCGAGAGGCCCGCGCCGCGAGCGCTGAGGCGCGGAGGCGATGAGGCGATCACGCGTTGACGCGCGTGATCGCCGCTCGATCGACCGGCGCTCCGCGGTCGAGGCGAGAGCCTGACGAGCGGTCGCCGCATTTTTCTTGACTCGTTCGTGTCGCTGTGGTCGAGTGGCTCTGGCCTTCGTCTGCCAGAGCCGCGCGCCCCTGCCGCGGCAGGAGGAATCGACATGCAGAGCGCCCGCCCGATCCGCCGCTTCGCCCTCGCCGCCCTGATGACGACCCTGATCGCCCTGCTCGCGCTACCCGCGAGCGTCTTCGCGAAGGATCCGCAGCGAACGCCGAGGCGCCTCTCCTCCGTCGGCGACAGCATCACCGAAGCGATCAACGCCGAGGAGTTCAACCCCTTCGTCTTCATCACGCCGAACCATTGGGCGAGCTGGGCGAACGGCTATCGCGGCTTCTGGGAATGGCTGCTCGGCCGCACGAACGTGAACAGCCACAACCAGCGCATCACCTCCAAGTACGGCAGCAGCAGCCGCAAGAACTACATGGAGGCCCTGAGCGGCGCCGACAGCTTCGACCTCGGCCCCCAGATGACCGCCTCGGTCTCGCACGCCGCCGACTACGTCACCGTCTTCATGGGGCATAACGACGTCTGCCAGAACAACTTCGCCGACATCCCGACCGACGCCGAGTTCGAGGCCAACGTCCGCGCCGGCTTCGAACGCCTGCGGACGGGCCTGCCCAACGGCGCGACGATCTATACCGCCGGCATCGTCGACATCTACAAGCTCTGGCAGCTCGGCCCCCAGCTCTCGGGCGCCCTCGGCATCAGCTGCGAGGTCATCTGGGCGACGACGCTGATCGGCATCTACCCCTGCGGCACGATGCTCTCACCGACCAACAGCGAAGCCGATCGCCAGTACACCCGCAGCCGCAACGCCGCCTTCAACGCGATCCTCGCCGATCTCGTCGCCGAGTACGACGCGGCCGACACCCACCACTACTGGGAGTTCACCGATCTGACCTCGACGACGAATTTCGTCCCCAGCGAGGTCTCGCCCTTCGACTGCTTCCATCCCTCGGCGCGGGGCCAGAAGCGGCTGGCGGCGGAGACCTGGACGGCGGGGCCGTTCGGGAACTAGCAGGGCGGGGTCGGGCCGGAAGCCGGCCGGAACGCACCGACCGAGCCGAGCGCAACGAGGCCCTTATCGCGCTCCGCGCAGGAGTCGCCCCGGCCGCGCGCCGGTCGCGGCGTCGTCCATGATCGTCGTCTCGCCGGCGACGATCGTGCGGCGATAGCCGCGGGCGCGCTGCATGAGCCGCCGACCCTTCGCAGGCAGGTCGAAGATCATCTCGGGCATGAGGGCCTCGAGCTTCGCATGGTCGATCAGGTTCAGGTCCGCGCGCAGGCCGGTCGCGATCCGCCCGCGATCGCCGAGCCCGTAGAGCGCCGCCGGCTCGCTCGTCAGCATGGCGACCGCGCGCTCGAGCGGAATGCGCGGACCGCGCGTCCGGTCGCGCACCCAATGCGTCAGCATCAGCGTCGGACCGCCCGCATCGCAGGCGACTCCGCAATGGGCGCCCCCGTCGCCGAGGCCCCAGACCGATGCGGGATGCATCAGCATCGCGTGGACGTCATCGAGGCTGCCGCGGAAGTAGTTGGTGAAGGGGAACATCAGGAAGGCGCGGCCCTCATTTTCGAGGAAGAGGTCGTAGACGAGCTCCGACGGGTCGCGCCCCTCGCGCTGCGCGCGAACCGCGACCCGGTCTTCATCGCTCGGCTCCATCTCGAAGCGGTCGCCGAGGACGAAGAGGTTCTCGAAGCCCTGGTGCACCATCGCCGACTGCGGATGGCCGTACGGCCCGATCGGCTCGGCGAGGATCCGTGCCTTCGTAGCGGGATCGCGCAGCCGCGCGACCCGCTCGGCGAGCGGCAGCTGCGCGAGCTTGCGATAGGTCGCGCGCGTCGAGAAGGTGTGCTCGTCGCTCTGGAGCCCGATCAGGATCCCGGTCGAGCGGTTCGCGACCTGGGGAAAGATCGGCGCGCCCTCGGCCTGCAGCTGCTGGGCGCGGCCCAGCAGCAGCCGGAAGCGGTCGATCTCCGTATGCGTCTGGACGAGGGAGAAGGTCAGCGGCCGGCCGATCGCCTTCGCGACGCGGCCCATCCAATCGATCTCCGCGTGCGAAGTCGCGCTGACCTCGCCGTCCATCCCGCGCGGCACGACCTCGAAGACGCCCGTCCCGAGCTCGCCGAGCACACGCGCGAGCGCTTCGAGCTCGCGCTCGCCGGCGAAGGTGCCGGGGACTTCGGCGCCGCGGCTCGTGCGGTGGGCCAGGATGCGCGAAGTCGAGACCCCGAGCGCGCCCGCGCGAATGCCCTCGCGAACGATCGCCGCCATCCGCGCGAGCTCGGCGTCCGTCGGCTCGGCTTCTCCCGCGCGCTCGCCCATCACGTACGCGCGCAGCGCCGCATGCGGCACCTGCGTTCCGACGTCCAGCATGAATCGGCGCTCGCCTAACGCATCGAGATATTCCGGGAACGTCTCCCAACGCCACTCGATGCCCTCGGCGAGCGCCGTCCCCGGGATGTCCTCGACGCCCTCCATCTGCTCGATCAACGTCTGCTCGCGCCCGGGCACGACCGGCGCGAAGCCGACGCCGCAATTGCCCATCACGATCGTCGTCACGCCATGCCAGCACGAAGGCGCGAGCATCTCGTCCCAGGTCGCCTGGCCATCGTAATGGGTATGGACGTCGACGAAGCCGGGGGTCAGGAGGAGTCCGCGGGCGTCGATCTCCTCGGCGGCGCGGAGGCGGGCGGGGAGGTCGGGGGCGGCCGCCGCCGCATCCCGTTCGAGCGGACCGCGGGAGACGGCGGCGATGCGGCCGGATTCGACGAGAACGTCGCCTTCGAAGGCGGGGGAAGAGGTGCCGTCGACGATCTGGGCGGAGCGGATCAGGAGACGGGCGGGTTCCGCGTCGGGTGCAATGGATTCCATGCGACCTTCCTCTGGGTCGATGCGGACCTCGACCCGCCGGGCCTGGGCGGAGCGGCTCGGGCTCATCTCGAGCGGCGACCCTTTGCGAGCCCGAATACTTCCATGTCTCGACCCGCTCCGCCCAGGAGCGAGCCGGAAGTCCATGCCCCGCGAGGCCGACAGCGCCCGCCGACAGCGCCGGCGATCGCGTTACCATGCGCCACCCGAACGCAACCCGAACGCAACCCGGACGAGACCCCGCGCGGCGCAGCGCCCGCAGCCACAGGAGCCACTGCCCCCATGCCCATGCCCAGCAACGTCGGAATCATCGATTGCATGATCGGATTCCCCGCCTCCGACTTCTCGCAGTACGAGTTCATCCGCAAGCAGCTGAAGGACGCCCAGTCGCGCGACGGCTACGACTTCCCCGTCGAGTACATGTTCAAGCACGTGCCGAAGGAGCTCTACGGCGCCTCGAACCCGATCGACATCACGCTCCACGAGATGGACAAATACGGCATCGAGCGCGGCCTCATCGGCGTCGGCGGCGACGTCTCGGCGCGCGCGCTGAAGGAGCATCCGGATCGCTTCATCCCGTCGGGTAGCGTCGACCCGAACGAGGGGATGGAAGGCATCCGCAAGATGGTGCGCGAGTACGAGGAGTACGGCGTGCGGGCCTTCGGTGCGTTTCCGGCCGGCTGCTTTCCGCAGGTCGCGATCGACGACGCGAAGTTCTACCCGTATTACGCGAAATGCGTCGAGCTCGGGGTTCCGATCTTCGTCTGCGCCGGCGTCCCCGGGCCGCGGGTCCCGATGGCCTGTCAGCACGTCGAGCGGATCGACCGCGTCATGTACGACTTCCCGGAGCTCGTGTTCGTCACGCGCCATGGCTGCGAGCCGTGGGAGCAGCTCGCGATGAAGCTCATGCTGAAGTGGCCCAATCTCTATTATTCGACCTCGGCCTTCGCGCCGCGGCATTACCCCAAGGCGATCATCGACTACGCGAATACCCGCGGCGCCGACAAGATCATCTATGCCGGCTATTTCCCGATGGGCCTCTCGCTCGAGCGGATCATGGGCGACATGCCGAACGTGCCCTTCAAGGACAACGTCTGGCCGAAGTTCCTGCGCGAGAATGCGATGAAGGTGCTGAAGCTCGACCGTTAGCCCCGCCCCGAGAAAGCCGATCCATGAGCGAGAAGAATCCCGATCCCGAGGCGCTGACGCGCGCTGCAGCGCAGGTGCGCCGATTGAACGGCCACCTGCGCAAGACGAAGGCCCCGCGCGCGCTGCTCGAACGCGTCGAGCGCGAGGCCGCGGCCCTTTGCGCGGAGCTGGCGGCGCACGACCATCCGGGCCCCTACGCCCAGGCGGGGCTCGATCTCTCGTTCGTCGACCAGGGTGGCCCGCCGCTCCATCTGACGCCCGCCGAGTTCTTCCCCTACAGCCCGATCATCGGTCCGCTCAATCCGATCTCGCCCCTCATCCGCTTCGAGAAGAAGGGCGACGAGATGGTCGCCGAGCACGTCTTCGACGCGCCCTGGAACGGCCCGCCCGGCTCGGTCCACGGCGGCGTCATCGCCCTCGTCTTCGACGAGCTGCTCGGCTGCATCGGCGCCGTCTCGAATGTCGGCGGCTTCACCGGCACGCTGACCATCGTCTACCGCTCCCTGACGCCGATCGGTCGCCCGATCCGAATGCGCTCCTGGATCGAACGGACGGAAGGCGTCAAGACCTTCGTCAAGGGCACCATGCACTGCGACTTTCCGAAGCCGGACACCCTCTGCGCCGAGGCGGAGGGCATCTTCATCCGCCCAAAGGGCTCCCTCGGCCAGCAGGCCCTCGAACGCACGGGGCATCGTTAGGGCAACGGACTCGCGGTCGACCCGCGCGCCCCGCCGAACCGGTGGTCCGTAGTCCGCCTTTGGCCGATTGCAGCCGAGGTCCGGCGGACGCCTCGCCCCCTCGGTTATGCTCGGCCCCGATCGGCCTCGGGAGCGTCTCTCCCGGGCTCGGGATCGCCGCCTTCGCGCAAGCGCCCTGGGCGGAGGTGGAACATGACCGCGCTGGCCCCGATCCGACCGCCGTCGTCGACCGCGCTCGCGAAGTGGAACGCGGAGCTCGCCTTCCGCTCCATCGTCGAAGCGACCTCGGACCGTTCGGGAATCGAATTCCTGAAGCAGCTCGTGAAGAGTCTGGCCGAGTCCCTCAACGTCCAGCACGCCTTCGTCGCCGAGTTCGCCGACGCCGAGGACCGCGTCCGGACCCTCGCCTTCTGGAGCGGGAACGATTGGAACGCGAACGTCGAGTACCGGCTTTCGGGGACGCCCTGCGAGCACGTCGTCGCCGGCCAGTTCTGCCTCTTCAAGGACGACGTCCAGGGCCTGTTTCCCGAAGACTCGGCCCTCGTCGCCCTCGGCGTCCGCAGCTACCTCGGCGTTCCGCTCCGCGGCGCCCACGGCCAAGTCCTCGGCCATCTCGCTGCCCTCGACGGCGAGCCGATGGCGGACTCGCCGAGAGACGTCGCGCTCTTCGAGGTCTTCGCCAATCGCGCCCGGGTCGAGCTCGAGCGGGTCCACGCCGACGCCGTCATGCAGAGTGCGTTTCGCGACCTCGAGGTCCGGCTCGAGTCGACGCGGCGCCATCTCGACACGGCCCGGGGCAATCTCGACCTCGCCTATGGCGAGCTGCGGGCCCTGCTCGAGATCAATCAGCTGACGACGCGGCATCTGCGGCGGGCGGATCTCTTCGCCGAGCTAGCGCGGTCCGTCAAGCCGCTGCTGGTCTGCGAGCGGTTCGGGATCGAAGTGCCGACGGGGCCGGAGTCGCTGCGCATTCACGTCCTCGCCCTCGACCAGCCGGCGCGGGGGCCGATGATCGAGGAATTTCCCTCGGCGGGGACGGCCTGTCGCTGGGCCCAGGAAGAGCGCTCCCGTTATGTCGTCGGAACCCGGGAGGCCCTTCGCGAGCGTTTTCCGGCGACCTTCCAGGTCATGGAGCGCGAGGGGATGGAGTCGCTCTGCGCGATCCCGCTGCTGCGCGAAGAGCGCAGCTTCGGCGCCCTCTTCTTCATGTCGACCCGGCGCGACGCGTACCGCGACATTCCGACCGGGCTGCTCGACCGCGTCGGGACCGCCGTCGCCGTCGCGGTCGACCACTGCTCGGTCTACGAACAGGTCGCCGACCTGCGCGACCAGCTGCTCGCCGAGAACGCCTATCTCCTGGAGGAGATCCAGCAGACCCACGACCACGGCGACATCGTCGGTCGCAGCCCCGCGATCGCCGAGGTCCTCTCCCTCGTCGACACCCTCGCGAAGACGAACTCGACGGTCCTGATCCTCGGCGATACCGGGACGGGCAAGGAGCTGATCGCGCGCGCGCTGCATGAGAAGAGCGCCCGGCGCGAGCGCCCGCTCGTCAAGGTCAATGGCTCGGCCATCTCCGCGGGCGTGGTCGAGAGCGAGCTCTTCGGCCACGTGAAGGGCGCGTTCACCGGCGCGGTCGCGAACCGCATGGGCCGGTTCGAGGTCGCCCACGGCGGGACGCTCTTCCTCGACGAGATCGGCGAGCTGCCGCTCGATACCCAGGTCAAGCTCCTGCGCGCGCTCCAGGAGCGTGAGATCGAGCCGGTCGGCAGCAATCAGGTCCGCAAGGTCGACGTGCGCGTCATCGCCGCGACCCATCGCGATCTCGCCGCCGAGGTGGAGGCGGGCCGCTTCCGGAAGGACCTCTACTTTCGCTTGAACGTCGTTCCGATCCACGTCCCGCCCCTGCGCGAGCGCCGCGGCGACGTCGAGCTGCTCGCGTACTACTTCGCAGAGCGCTTCGCGCGCGATCTCGGCAAGCGCGTCGACGGCTTCACCGCCGCGTCCCTCGATCGGCTGCGCGCCTATGCCTGGCCGGGCAACGTGCGCGAGCTGTCGAACGTCGTCGAGCGCGCAGTCGTGCTCGCGCGCGGTCCCGTACTCGAGATCGGGCCCGAGCTCGACCTCGCGAGCGCGCCCGGTTCCTCGGAGCCCACGCAGTCGGCTCCGCTGGGCCCGCCCGCGACGCGCACCGCGACTCGGTCGGCGCCCCCGCCCGTTGCACCGTTCGCGGCGGCCGCGAAGCCGGCGCCGATCCCCGGCGAAGCGGCGGGCGGAACGCTCGAAGAGGTCCAGCGCCGTCACATCCTCGCCGCTCTCGCCGACGCGAGCGGCACGATCGAGGGCGAATCCGGTGCGGCAGCGCGGCTCGGCATCAAGCCGAGCACGCTCCGCAGCCGCATGAAGAAGCTCGGCATCCACCGTTAGGCCACCCGATCCAGGAGTTCCGGCTCGAGCAGCATCCGCAGGGCCTGGCGCGCGCGGTGGAGCCGCATCTTCGCCGCCTCCGATCGGATCCCGAGCACCTTCGCCGTCTCCGCGGTCGGTCTCCCCTCGAGATCGCGCAGGGTCAGGACGACGCGCAGGTTGTCGGGCAGCCGCTCGATCGCCTCGCGCACGACCTGTGCGATCTCGTCCCGCTCCATCCGCTCGAGGACGTCGCCGGGCCCGTCGCCCGCGGCGGCGCCCGCCGAGTGGCCGACGGGCTCGTCGACGCCCGGGAAGGTCTCGCCCAGCGCCGCCTCCGGTCGACGCCGCGCATGGCGGAGGCGGAGCAGACAGGTGTTCACGGTGATGCGGTGGAGCCAGGTCGAGAGCTTCGAGTCGCCTTCGAAGCGCCCAATCGCACGGAAGGCCTGGAGGAAGGCCTCCTGCACCGCGTCGTTCGCATCGTCGGGATGGCGGAGGATCCGCCGCGCCGCCAACCCCATCCGACCCGAGTTCTCCTGCACGACGCGCGCGAATGCGCTCTCGTCCCCACGCCGCAGCGCCTCCACCAGCTCGCGTTCGCCCCTCGTTCCGCTCGCCTCCATGGCTCGTCTCCTTCGTGCGGTCTTCGCATCCGGACCGCCGTCGCGGGAGCGCTAGAGCAACCGCCGTGCCAGACGGAAAGCGGGCTCGCGCTGCGCGCAGGCGGCTTTCGCGGCGACCGAACGAGCGATCGCGGGGTCATCGCGGGCGTGGCCACGAACTGTCGTGGCCGCGCCCACGACATGCAGCGGCTCGTCGGTCGCCGTCCCGATCGGCCGGCTTCATCGCGGCGCGAGCGGGCGCCCGTGACCGATCCGCACCGGGAGCATCCATCCCGCGACGGGAGGGCTCTTGCCTTGACGCTCAAGATCACGGTCCGGTCGAAAGACGCCGAGCGAACGCGCCTGCGTCTCGAGGGGCGATTGCGCGCGGCCGATCTCGCCGTGCTGGACGCCTGTCTCGAGGCGCTCGACGCCGACACGCTCGAGCTCGAGCTCGCCGATCTCCACTGGCTCGATGCCCCGGCCGTCGAGCGTCTCTCGGAGCTCGTGCAGGACGGCGCGCAGATCGTCGCGGCCTCGCCTTTCGTCGATCGACTGCTCGCGCGCGGCGAAGGCGGGCGCGCGATCGATCCCGCGGCGGCGAGGCGACACACGGATGCGATCGAATGAGGATCGGCGCGCCCGCACGTATCCCGAGCACGGCGCCGGGCATCAGAGCCGGCGATGAACGACCTCACACGCTCCCGATCGCGGAGACGCAAGGAGAATACGATGCAACGCAGTTCACGATCGATCGTCACGACCCTCTCGGCCGCAGCCCTCGTCCTCGTCGCGGGCGCCGCCGCGGCAGCGCCGCCGGCGCGCTACGAGGTTCGCTTCGAGCGGACCTGGAGCCAGGAGACCTTTCCGAAGGACTTCCCGCTGCTCGCCCATTTCTCGCCCGTCGTCGGCGCGACGCACGACGCGCAGTACGAGCCCTTCCGGATCGGCGCGATGCCGACCCCGGGAAACGAAGTGCTCTGCGAGGAGGGCAAGCACGAGCCCATCGACAGCGAGATCCGCGCGGCGATCGGGAAGGGCAGCGCCGGCGTGCTGATCGAGACGAGCGAGCCGCTGCGCGCCGTCCCGAGCCACGCGACGACGAGCTTCGAAATCGACGAGCAGCATCCGATGGTGTCGATCGCCGCGATGATCGCGCCGAGCCCGGACTGGTGTGCAGTCGCCGCCGACGTCGTGCTCTTCGAGAACGGGGCCTGGGTTGCGGAGAAGAGCGTCGATCTCCAAGCCTGGGACATGGGCACCGACTCCGCCCGCAGCTACCGCGCGCTCGATGACGACACGCAGCCCCGCGGCACGCTCCAGCTGAACGACCTGCCCTTCTTCGTGAAGGACGGCGCACGCATGCCGGTCGGCCGCGTGACCTTCGTTCGCAAGTAGTTCCCCTCTCCTCCCTAGAAGCCGCCCGCCATCCCCTCCGCCCGCGCGGAGGGGATGGCGGGCGGCGTGGAGATCGCCATGACCCGATCGATTCGCGCGCCGCTGCCGCTCCTGCTCGCGAGCCTCGCCGCTTCCGGCTGCGTCTGGTTCCATCCAACCGAGCCGGATCGCGCAGTTCCCGCCCACATCGCCCCGACCGAATTCGAGTCGGTGCCGGTGGACTTCGCGCATCGCTGGGATCACGATCGCGCCCACCATCTGACCGGCGCCGCCGTGCTCGACGTCGATGGCGATGGCCGCGAAGAGATCTTCGTCGGCGGCGGTGAAGGCCAGCCCGACGCCCTGCTCCGGCTGCGCGAGGGGCGCCTCGTCGACGAGATCGCGGCCACCGGCCTCTCCTCGCAGGCCGCGACCTACGGCTCCTGCGCGACCGACCTCGACGGAGACGGCGACGTCGACCTCGCCGTGGCGCGCAACGACGGCATCACGCTCTACGTCCACAAAGACGGCGCATTCCGCCCGCGTCCGCTGCCGATCGATCTCCCGGCCGATTCGGTGGTCCTCGCGATCGCCGTCTCGGACATCGATCACGACGGCGACGGCGATCTCTACCTCAGCGTCTTCGTCGACTTTCCGCATTTCGTCGCCGCGACCTTCAATGCCCCGGCCCACGCCAAGGCGAACCGTCTGCTGCGCAACGACGGCGACCTCGTCTTCACCGACGTGACGACCCCCGCGACCGCGTCGAAGCAGAACACGTTCACCTCGCTCTTCGTCGATCTCGACGGGGATCGCCATCAGGATCTCGTCGTCGCCCAGAACACGGGCCAGGTCGAGATCCTGCGCAACCTCCGCGACGGCTGCTTCGAGCCCGTTCCGCTCGACTCGGGCTACGGCTTCTTCATGGGCGTCGCAGTCGGCGACGTCGATGGCGACGGCGACCAGGACCTCTTCTTCACGAACGTCGGCGACTCCTTCCCGGCGTTCATCGTGAAAGGCGATCGCCACGACGATCAGCCCTACGAAGGCGGCTGGCTTCTGCTGCGCAACGACGGTGATTTCCGCTTCCACGACGCGACGCACGAAGCCGGGCTCGGCGGCTACGGCTTCGCCTGGGGCGCCGTCTTCGAGGACATGAACTTCGACGGCCAGCTCGACCTGCTCGTCTCGCAGAACTACGTCAAATGGCCGGTCCACCGCCTCTTCAAGTTCCCGGGCAAGCTGCTGCTCGGCTCGGGCGCGGGCCTCGAATTCTTCGCGGCGGAAGGCGTCGAGAACCGCGCCTACAGCAACTCGCCCGTGATCGCGGACCTCGATGGCGACGGGCGACCGGATCTCTTCTGGCTCAACAACGACGGCCCGAGCCGCGCCTTCCTGAACCGCAGCGGCGGCCATTACGTCTCCATCCGGCTACCGGACGACGTCCGGACGCTCGGCGCGCGACTCCGCCTCGAGGGCGAGGGCGCGAGCTACACGCGGGAGATCTCCTCGAGCTCGGGACTCGGCGTCGATCAGCGCCCCGGCGTCGTCTTCGGTCTCGGGCAGGCGACGCACGCCGGGCGGCTCGTGATCGAATGGGCCGACGGACATGTCCAGCGCGTCGAGGATCCGCCGGTCGATCGGCCGATCCGGGTCGAGTGGGGCGAGCCGAAGGTCGACATCGGAGACGCACGCTGAGTATCTGCATCGTCGAGGAACGAAGAGGGGCGGCGAGCACACTTATCGTGCCACGCCGCCCCGTCGACTTCGTTCGCTCAGGCGCTCAGACTCTCAATCCTTCCGAGCCACCCGCTGCTGCTTCCGGATCTCCTGCGCACAGCGCAGCATCTCGCGCTTGTTCTCGCGCACGAGATCGCGGTTCGCCGCGCGGAGCTTCGAGAGCGTCCGGCGATCCGCGGCGTTCTTGATGTCGAACTCCCAGAGCGCGTCGCCGAAGCCGCCGGGCACGAGGTCGAGGTCCGTGCTCTCGGGATGCTGGACGTGCACGACGAACTCGGTCGGCGCGAGCGGATTGAAGATCATGCCCGTGCCCTCCGAGCCGGCGACCCGAAGCGTCATGAAATGGTCGAGCGATTCGGCGACGCCGTCGCTATCGAGGTCGCGCGCGAACCAGATGTCGCCGCCCGTCGAAGAGCCGTTCGGGGCGTCTTCGATGACGTAGAGGTTCCCGAGGGCGTCCTGGGCGAGGTTGTCGGGACTGTTCAGGGTCCCCGTGGTCGGCTCGAACCCGAGGTTCTTCGGCGTCTGCGGACCGACGAAGAGCCGGACCATCGCCTTCTCGTCCTCGAGGATCTCGATCGCGTAGACGGCCTGTTCGGAGGTCGCCGTGAAGTAGACGACTTCGTTGCCGTTCGCGAGGCGCGCGACTTCCATGTCCTCGGGTCGGCCGTAGGGCGTCCCGTTGACTTCGTCCGCCGCCGGGCGTCCGCCGCGCGTGTCGGCGTTCGTGCGCGGGTCGTTGGTCGGGCCGTTCAGGAAGGGATCGGCGGTCGTCAGCTTGTTGCCGTCCGCGTCGGTGATCGGGACCCAGGTCGCGAGGCCCGTGCGGGGCTGGCCGGCGTTGCTCGCCTCGTTGAAGTTGTCGGCCGGGTTGCCCGCGAACGCATCGACGGCGAGCACGAAGGTCTGGCCGATCGTGTAGTCGCCCGGCGTCTTCAGCGCGAATTTGTAGATCGAGCCCGAGTTCCACTCGTCGATGTAGTAGAGCGTCATGCGATCGTGGCTGAAGCGCAGGCCCTCGTGCGCCACGTTCGCGATGCTCTCGAGCTCGCGCGTCTCGATCCGGTCGACCGGGGCGAAGGGGTTCAGCGTCTCGATCAGCCGGCCCTCGCCGGACCATTCCTCGGCGACGAAGACCGTGCAGTTCGGCGTGAACGTCGCGGGATCGAAGGCCGCGAAGTCGTTGCTCCAATCCTCGAGGGCGCCCTGGCCGTCGCCGTTCCAGAGCAGCTCGCTGCGGTCGCTCTCGCGGTCGTAGCGGCTCAGGCCGGCCGACCAGGGCGACTCGTGCGGAATGAAGACATAACGGCCGGTCGAGTCGAAGGCCGCCATGTCCCACATCGACTGCGAACTGCCGGCCGTGACGTCCTGCTCGCCGCTCCCCGGCACCGAGATGTCCGGCGCGCGGCTGATGCTCTGCGTCGGATCGGCCTCGATCTCGTTCATGCTGGTCAGGTTGCGCTGGGCGACGCCGGCGGGAACGATCCAGGGCGCGCCGAGCTCCGCTTCGCTGTTGGGCTCGGTGACGGGGGCGGATTCGGTGAGGGGCGTGAAGTAGGGCATCGTGCCCGCGGTCGCCGACGACGCGAGCGCGAGGATCGCGCCGGCGACGAGGGAAGGTGAGGAAAGTCTGGACGTCATCGATCTCTTCTCCTGGGATTGGGTTGGGAACTTTCGGGCTGAGAACTTCGGGCCGTGCGGTCCTCCGGGCCGTCTATGCCGAAGGGCGCCCGGCTCCAGTCGAGCCGGATGTCCCAGGCGTAGGCGCGGTCCGGAGGCAGCGTCGGAGCTTCGGCGTTGTCGACGATTGCGTAGACGTTGATCGGGGGCGTCGTCGTCGGATCGCGGCCGAAGAGGAAATCCTGGTCCTCGACGATCAGGCGGTAGGCCTTGTTCAGCTCGAGTGCGCGCTCGCGCGAAGGCGTGATGAGCGCGTAGACGTCCTTCGCGGCGGCGATCTTCTCGGCGTCGACGACGCCGGGCCGCAGGAACCAGCGCGCCTCCATCTCGGGATTGCTGCGGAACTCGCCGCCGCCCCCGGCGCGCTCGAGATAGGTCGCGATCTCGCCGCGCGTCTCGCCCATGCTCGGGGCATCGGGCATGCCGCGCAGATCGATGTAGCCCCAGCCCGCGGCGCCGTCGATCTTGCGGGCGAAGCTGAAGGTGTTGTCGATCGTCGATCCGATCGACGTATGGCAGCCCATGCAGAAGAGGGTCTCTTCGTGGTTCGCGAAGCGGAGCTGGCCCTTGCGGTTCTCGATGAAGCCCGCGACGACCCAGCCCATGCCGTTGTCGAAGCCGTAATCCCCCCGGTCGACGTAGCCCGGCAGGTCGCCGACGATCTTGGCCTGCTTCTCGCCCTCGTAGGCCTCGAAGAGCTGCGGGACGGTCACCGTCCAGCGCTTGCGCATGTAGCGCAGCTCCTTCATGCGGGGCGGGTTGTAGATCCCGCCCTGCTCGTCGACGCCGACATAGCGGACGGAGTGGAGGAACTCGGTGTCGATCGGATAAAGATGGGCGAGCCTCAGATGTCTCGCGGCGGCGCCGACATACGCCGTCGTTTGCGAGATGCGATCGATCCGGCCGAGCATGCCGTCACCGTCGAGATCGACACCGATGGCCCTCTCGTCGACGCCCGCGACGGCGATCTCGCGCAGGCCCTTGATGTTCGCTTCGACGAGGGCGAGGTTCGCCTTGTAGACGTCGCGCGAGTAGCGGCCCTCGCGATCGGTCCGGAACGGCTCGGCGAGGCGGATCATGACATCGTCGGTCGCGCCGTTGGTCGGCCAGAAGGTGCTCGGCATCGGCTTGTAGCGGAAGGCGACCCAATGGCTGCCATCCTTCGCGAAGCCTTCCGCATCGAAGGCCTCGGCTGCGAGATGCAGGTTCGCGAGGTCGGGGACGTAGCCCTTGAAGCCCGCCGCGCGCAGCCGCGGGGCGAGCCCGGTGTAGTTTTCGCGGGCGACCCAGTCGAGGATGGCTTCATCCGAGAGGGCGGCGACGCGCTCCGAACGATCCTCGAAGAGGTTCTTCCAATGGTTCCGGAGTGCGACTTCGCTGAAGCTGTAGACGCGCTGCAAGGCGCCGTCGTCCATCGCGTTGGGCCGGCCCGGGATCGCCGCCTGATGGCAGACATAACAGGGGTTGTGCTGCCCTCCGGTCCGCGTGTAACACATCGGCGGAACGATCGCTTCGCGGTTGTAGACCGTATGCACCGGATGGACGGGCGGGCGCGCGGGGACGACGGAGTCGTCGCTCCGCAGCAGCGTGAGGACGTCCTCGTGGGTATGGCGATCGTGGGGGCGGGCGTTCTCGGTCGTCTCGGCGGCCGCAGGTGAGGACGCAGCGGATTCGGCGGACTCGGCGCCCGGGGCACCGAAGAGCGACGTGGCGAGCAGCGCGACGGCGGCCATCGAGCCCGCGACAGCGACCTTCTTCAGCCATTCGCGACGGCGATCGCTCGAAGGGACCTGCTGAAGATTTTGCTGCTCGCGCTGCACGATTCGTTCGTCGCCCTCGTTGAGTCGCGGCAAACTAGAAAGGCCATGCGACGAGGCGATGCTGTGCGCGTGACGTTTTCGGCGGCCTCGATGACGAAAGGAGGGACGATGAAGGAATCGACGAGCGAGTCCGGCGTGATCGAGATCCGGCTTCGCGAGCTGTCCCAGCTCTTCAACTCGCTCGATCCGTCTCCCTTCCACGAGCGCGAGCTCGACGACGACGCGGCCGACTACATCGTCAGCTGGGCGCGCGAGCTTCCGAAGCAGGCCCGGATCCGGATCGTGATCCATCTGCCCGAAGCCGAGGTGAGACGCGCCGAGGAGCGCGGGCTCGAGCTGGCGATCACGAACCATTTCGCGGAACGGGCCGCCGCGGTCGAACGCGAGCAGCGCGAGCTCTCGCGGCTGGGCACGCGCTACCTGGCGATCGGGATCTTCGTCCTGCTCGTCTGCCTCGGCGCCAGCCAGATCGCACGGGCGAATCTGGGCTCGGGCCCGCTCGCTCGGGCGATCGAAGAAGGGCTCGTCATTCTCGGCTGGGTCGCGAACTGGCGGCCGATCGAAACGTTTCTCTACGACGGATGGCCGCTGCGGCGGCGCCACGCGCTCTACCGCCGACTCGCGGCGGCGGCGGTCGAGATCGTCGCACGCTGAGCGGAGACGAGCGCGCTCTCGACGCGCGGGGGAGCCGAGCGGAGTCGCGGCAGGCGCGCGCGCGACCCGAGTGTCGAGCGCCCGCTAGCTCCGCGCGGCCCGCGCGAGCGCGACGAACACGTCGCGGGCTTCCTTCGCCGCGACGTCCCGGCCGAATGGGACGTAGCGCAGGGCATCGGGCGCCTCTGTGCGCACCAGGAAGCCCGCCGTCTCGACCGCCGTGATCTGCGCGCGGCCGGGACGCTCGCCGACGCGGGCGGCGATGATGTCGCGAAGGGCGTCTTCGTGGTCGGTGTTCATGTGGTCGATCACGAACGCCCCGCCCTCGCGCCAGCCCTCGCCGAGGGGATCGACGCGCAGCGCGCTCGGCTCCTCCCACCGGATCGCCCCGAAGCCCCCGATCGCGCGGATCCGCAGCGGCTCGAGCGCCCAGAACGCGAAGTCGTGGGTCTCGCCATAGGCCTCCGCGCCGGGTACCCGGGCGGCATAACGGGCGAAGAGCTCCTCGAGCTCGGCGCCCGCCGGCGCGATCCGGCTCGCGCGCGCGACGACGGTCAAGCGCCAGCTCGCCTGCGCATCGCCCGACGCCTCTGCGGCGGCAACGGGATCGCGCACGAAGAGCGAGCAGCGCGGGTCGCGGGCGAGGTTCTTCGTATGCTGCGCGATCGCCGAGAGGAAGACGAAGGGCGTTCCGTCGGCGCGCAGGGCGAACGGCGTGAGGGAGCCGAAGGGGAAGCCCTCGATCCCGGGCTCGGCGGCGAGGGTGCAGAGGGTCGCGTCGCGGGTGGTGAACAAGGCAGAGCGGATGTCGGTCATGGGGCGAGTCTGGCGCGAGTTGCCGGCGACCACAACGCGACCGCGAATGAGTCGATGGGGCGGGTCGCGGGGGCACGCGGGGGGAACGGGGTTCGCGCGCACAGTGACGTCCGCCTCCTCCCCAGCGATGAGCGACATCGTCGCGGACGTCTGCCTACCCCTCGTCGCGGTGATGACAGAACCGTCCACTTCGAACGAGAGGCCGGTGGCGACGGGATTCCGTGTCGAAAGATCTGGGGTTGAGCGATTGTGATAGGATCGGGCAGTGATTTACACAGACCGGCACGCGGGATTCAGGTGGATTCGGCGGGGCTGTCCAATATGAGTTATGCGGCATGCGAACGATGCTCTGCCCGCACGTTGCCAATCTCGAATCGGCTGCGCCTTCATTCGAAGTCGTCCTTGAATACGACTATTACGATGGATTCGCGGCCGGAGTCGTTCGATGCCGAGGATGTGCGCAGCTCTACTATCTGCGTGCGATCGCCCTGTTCGGCGGCAAGTCAGTTGGCTCTCGGGTATTCGTTCTCTCGCCCATGCCAAAAACGAGCGACAAGGATTGCGTCAAACTCCGTGCCGAAGCGCAGAAGATGCTCTCAAGACGCCCCGCCGAAGACTGGAACTCGAGGCCGGACCTCCGGGAGCGAATGGAGGCCCTCGGTAGACGCCGTCGTTCCCCAGCTCGAATCATCTGCTGGGATGTCTACGAGAATCGCCTCTTGGCCTCTCGTGAGCTGCCCTCAGGCGAGAGCCTTCCGAGAGATATCTCGGCTGGCGAAACTGCGGATCTGGTGTGGTTCAAATATCTCGGCATTGCCGCGCACGCCGCATAACCAAACGCTGCAGACGGACGAGCCCGTGGCCGTGGCCGTAGCGGGCTTCGCCGCCCGCTAGGCCTGCGGCCTCTGGGCCTTGGAAGCGGGCGGCTCGTGCGGCCTCGCAGCGGTCGCTGTACTCTCGCCAGACCTCTCTAGCGCGGACTCGCCGCTGAGCGTTGATCCGTTGTGCGGCGGCGGCCATGCCCGATCGACGAACGCCGAAACTCGGCCTGTTGGCAGTCCTTGCCCTGACCACAGCCCTCGGCGGCAGCGATCGTCCCGAGAGTGTCGTTCCGTGGGTTGTCTTGTTTGAATCGGGCCGACCTGAAGCTGGCCGATGCGAAAGGCTCTATCGGGAGCTGCTCGAGCTTGAACCTTCGGCACGAGCATGCGCTCAAGATTCAGACTGTGAGCTCTACCCCTGCGGCGAGTCGGCGATCAGCTCAAACGCGGACAGCAAACTATTCAAATTGCTCGTAGAGAATCTTCGAGCAACTTGTGGCGCCAGGATTCTGGAATCGTACGTCCCTGGCGCAGTCGCGGTATGCAGCAATAGAGTTTGTGATGCGGCATCAATGCCGCGGTCACGACATGCCACCGAATAACAAGTGAGTGCGGACGGACGATCCCTGGTCGTACTCGTAGCGGACTTCGGCTCCCGCTAGGCACGCAGCCCCTGAGCCTCGAAGCGGGCGGCTCGCGCGGCTTCGCAGCTGATTGTTTATCCTCGCCAAAACGATTCAGCAACGGCTCGCCGCGGATCCGCGACCCGTTCGACCGCAAGACGAAGGAGCGAGATGCGCGCAGGGGTAGTGGCGTGGCTCGGCATCGGACTCGCCCTCGCGCTACTTGCGCAAGTGCTGCTCGAGACCCTCTGGATCCTGGCAGGCGTTCCCGTATTCGTCTGGGCGATCTTCGGCCTCATTCTCCTCGGACTCGCTCTGTGGCGTGCCCGGCAGGTGGAGCAACGGCGGAATCACTTGCGGTTGGGTATTGCAGTTCTCCTCGGATTGCTGCTCTTCTTGCCGGCCGCCAGGATTGGCCGCTTTTTCACCCCCAAAATTCGGTTCGTCGTGCAGCACGCGGCCTATGACGCAATCGTCGCTCGCGAATCCGCCGTCCCGTCGACAGAAGGCTTTCACGATTCTGGTGCCATCCGCTACGTCGTGGATCTGGGACCTCCTCTGCGCATCGCTTTCATTTGGCCTGGTGGCCTCATCGACAACTGGTGCGGAGCAATCTACGACCCCTCAGGCGTCGTCATGCGCTCCAGCGACTTCGATGGCGAGTGGGCGACCTGGCACGACCAGGTGCCGACTTCGGTGATCGAGCTCTTCGGAGGCGACCTCGTCCACTGCGAGGAATTGGCGGCTCCCTACTACCACTGCTGCTTCACGTAGTCCGAGGCGTGCGGTCCAACAAGGCTTTCAGCGGACGCGACAGCGTTGTGCCGCTCTGGGGCGTGGTAGAGATGCGAAGTTCCAGGCGTTCAGTGCCGCGGTGGGAGGTTGTGCCGCGCCGCTGAACGCCGACCCGGTGGACCCCACGGCGCCAAGCCCATGAAGCCCGCGCTACTCCGAGAGGTCATCCGCTGGCCGCAGCCGAGCCGCTATGCCTCTCCCCTCCGACATTCGCTCCTGCCCAAAGCACTTTTCCCGACCGTCCATCCATGAGATCCTCTCCCCGCGTCCCCACCGCCCGAGAGGAGACCCCCATGAACAAAGCCCAGCAGAAATTCGGCGAGCCGATCGAGATCGTTCGCAAGAAGGTCTTCCCGAACATGAACGGGATGGTCCAGGACTTCATCCGGCAGGCGCCGTTCGTCGTGCTCGCGACCGCGAATGGGGCGGGCGACTGCGACGCTTCGCCGAAGGGGGGGCGGCCCGGATTCGTGCGGGTCGTCGACGACAAGCATCTCGTGCTGCCCGACATCGCGGGCAACAACTTGTTCCAGTCGTACGAGAACCTCGAGACGAATCCCAAGGTCGGGCTGCTCTTCCTGATCCCGGGCTGCGACTGGACGGTGCGCGTGAATGGGCGGGTCTCGCTGCTCGAGGCGGAGCGCGGGCGGCTGCAGGGCGTCGCGTCCGAGGTCTTCGATCCGGACGACAACACGCGCGTTCTGCAGGGTCTGCTCGTCGAGGTCGACGAGGCCCTTTCCCATTGTCCGCGCGCGTTCACCTTCTCGCGGCTGTGGAATACCGACGCGATCGCGGCGACGCAGGCCACGAATCCAAATCGCTACTGGCTCGGCCGCTGGCGCGACGAGATGGCCCGGACGGATGCGCCGCCGCTCGTGCTCGAGGGGGACTGGGCGGAGGCGGATCGCTAGGCGCGCGGCGCCGTCCCGCCCCCCGCCTCGCTCCGCACCACCGGCCAGAACAGCTCCTCCCGCCAGTCGAACTTGCCCGGCAGGCCGAAGCGCTCCTGGCGCGCGCGGGGGATCTTCGCCGTGCCGAACAGGATGTCGAGGAAGAAGAGCGTGACGGCGTAGTTGCCGCGCAGGTTGGCGTGGCGGCCGAGCCCGTGGTGGGCGTGGTGGGTATCGGGGAGCGTCACGACCTTCTCGAGGCCATTGAAGACGGCGTCCAGCGCGGGCACGCGGCGCAGCGCGAGATCCCAGCGATAGGGCGTATGGGTCAGCGCGTTGACGGCGAACTCGATGAGCGCGCAGGCGGCGAAGACCTCGAACATCCCGAGATGGACGGCGAGCGCGCCGATCCAGACCTGCGGGAGCATCAGCGTCCAGAAGATGTTGTAGCGGTAGAGCACGAGGGCGTTGAGATTCTCGGCGCTGTGGTGGGTGCGGTGGAATTTCCAGAGCCAGCGCTTTTCGTGGGACCAGCGGTGGAGCCAGTAATGGCCGAGTTCCTGGACGAGAAAGAGGATCGGGAACGCGAGCCAGAACGAGACGTGGGCCAGCGCGCCCTTCGTATCCGGGAAGACGCGGCCGAAGAGCAGCCCCATCACCAGCGAGACGACCGGGCCTGCGAGCAGGGCATGGCTGGCGATCCCCGCGAGCGCGAATCCGCGGCCCTTCCACGCGTCGCTATTCGAGCGGTGGAAGCCACCGAGCGCCTCGACGCCGAGCATGCCGACGAACATCCCCATCACCACGAGCCCGATCATCGCTTGATCCGTCATCGCTCCGCTCCCTGCTTCGATCCCGTGTTCGAGCCCGTTTCCGATCCCGTCTTCGGTCCCATCTTCGAGCTGAGCCTCGAGCCTTGCCTCGAGTCCTGCTTCGACATCCGATGCGAGTCCTGCTTCGAGCGGGCCCGCCGAGCGGATTCCTTCGTCTTCATTGCGCGCCGACCGATGCGCGCGCGGAGGCGTCGAGGATCCACGCATTCGTCTCGCGCCGCGGCGCCTGCAGGCCGCCGACGAGGAAGGCGACGAGCGTGCTCGCCTGCGCGCGCACCCGCTCCGCGGACCAGCTGGTCGGCGCACCGCGGCGCTCGTGCGCCCACTGCGCGACGGCGTGGTTCAAGGTCAAGCCGAGCAGGTTCAGCCGCTGGTCGAGGTCTTCGGCGCTCGCCGCATCGACGGCGTTTCGCAGGCGCTCGGTCGTCCAGTGCAGCGACTGGGCCCGGTCGCGGTCTTCGGGAAAGAGCAGATCGGCGCGCTGCTGGCTGTAGAGCTGGGAGACGAGGTTGACGTAGTAGCTGGCTTCCGGCGGTCCGCTGAGCAGCTCGGCGAAGGGCAGGACGAGCGCCTCGACCAGCGCGTGGACATCGCTCTCGAGCCCCTGCCGCTCGAGATCCGACAGCAGTTCGAGCCGGCGCTGATTGAGGGGCGTCTGGCGCAGGTCGAGGATCGCTTCGATGACGCCCTGCTTGC
>CAUJGH010000125.1 GCA_963169575.1 Myxococcota bacterium
GACGAGCCTCGACGAGCTCCCGCAGCTCTGGAACGTGGTCAAGGGCGACATGTCCCTCGTCGGTCCGCGGCCGACGTCCTTCGATACGACGACCTACGACCTCTGGCACACCGAGCGCCTCGAGGTCGCCCCCGGACTCACGGGTCTCTGGCAGATCGCGCGCCGGGGGGACATCGACTTCGACGATCGCGTGCGTCTCGACATCGCCTATGTGCGCAGCCGCAGTCTGCGGCTCGATCTCGCCATCTTGCTTCGTACGATTCCCGCCGTGCTGTCGCAGCGCGGGGCCCACTGAGAGGTCCGCTTGTCCCGCTCCGACCAGCGCTCGTTCAGGAACTTCTCGCTTTGGATGCTCGCGTCGACGACGGTCCAATTCGCGAATCCTTTCAGCGAGTTCGGCTGGCCCGAGCTGTTGGCCGCGACGGGTCCGCTCGTCGTCGGCCTCGATCGCCGCATCCGCCCCGTTCCGACGGCCGTCGTCGGAGCCGGTCTGATCGCCGGATTGGCGCTGCTCTCGCGGGAGGGGAGCCTCGGAGTTGGAACGTTCGTAGCTCCGCTCTGCTTCGTGATCGGTGTCTTCCTGGCGGCGCGTGCCTTCGCATCACGCATCCCGTTCGAGCAGGCGCGAGGAGGCTGGGCCGGGCTGGACTCGGCTCCCTACGCGCGCGAGGCGTTCGCTGCCCGGCTCGAGCGGGAGCTCGGGCGCGCGCGCCGATACGGCAAGCTGCTGGTCCTGTTCTCCGTCGCCCCGACCGTCTCTGCGAATCGGACGGCGGTGGATTCGCGGCGAGCCTTGCCCGCCATCGCAAACCTGTTGTCTCGGGAGCTGCGGCTCTATGCCGACGGGCTGATCGACGGCGGGCGGGTGCTCGCCCTGGTCCCGGAGGTGGAGCGCGACGCCTTCGACATGTTCGTGAAGCGCGTGCGCACCGCGCTCGAGCAGCGACTCGATTTCGAGGTGCATGTCGGTGTCGCCGTCTTCCCGACCGACGCGATCTGCATCGAGAGTCTGGTCGAGAGGGCGGATCTCGATCGGGAGCGGGCCGGTGCGATGACTCAGCCCCCCCGCACGTCCGCTCCCGAACCGGCTTTCGCGGAGCCGCGCGAGCCCCGGCACGAAGTCCCGCTCTGATGGGCGCTGCCGAACCGGCGGCCGATTTCGCCTCTCGGCGCGTTCCTTCCGCGTCGCCGGGCACCCCGCGCGTGGCGTACGTCATGTCGCGCTTTCCGAAGCTGACGGAGACCTTCGTGCTCGACGAGATTCTCGAGCTCGAGCGCCGCGGCGTCGTCGTCGAGGTCTTTCCGCTCTGGCGCGAGTCGGCTCGCGTCGTGCATCCCGAGGCGCGCCCCGTCGTCGCTCGCGCCCACTTCACGCCGACCCTCGACGGCGCGATCCTGCGCGACAACCTGCACTTCCTGCGTCGCGAGCCCCGCCTCTACCTGACGACCCTGGCCACGCTCGTGCGCTGCAATCGGAAGAGCCCGCGCTTCCTCGCGGCGGCGCTCGCGATCTTTCCGAAGGCCTGTCATTTCGCGCGGCGCATGCGCGCGCTCGGGGTCCGTCACGTTCACGCCCATTTCGCGAGCCACCCCGCCGCTGCGGCCTTCGTGGTCGGTCGCCTGGCCGGCATCCCCTGGAGCTTCACGGCCCACGGCTCCGATCTCCATCGCGAGCAGGCGATGCTCGCCGAGAAGGTCGCCGAAGCCCGCTTCGTCGTCGCGATCTCCGAATACAATCGCCGCTTCATCCTCGAGCACACGGCCGGTGTCGGTGCGGACAAGATTCTCGTGATTCATTGCGGCGTCGATCTCGCGCGCTTCACGCCGGCGCACTCCGAGGGCGGTCCGCTCGCGATCGGCTGCATCGGCACGCTGCATGCCGTCAAGGGCCAGCGCTTCCTGCTCGATGCCTGCGCCGAGCTGTCGTCGCTCGGCATCGACTGGCGCTGTCACCTGATTGGTGACGGGCCCGACCGCAGGGAGCTCGAGTCGCGCGCGCGCGCGGCAGGACTCGGCGACCGCGTCGAGTTCCACGGGAGCTGCGAGCGCGAGGCAGTGCTCACGCTCCTCGCGCGGCTGGACGTCGTCGTCGCGCCGAGCGTGCCGACGGCGGACGGCCGCCGCGAGGGCATTCCGGTTGCCTTGATGGAGGCCGGTGCCTGCGGTCTGCCGCTCGTCGCGAGCCGGCTTTCGGGCATCCCCGAGCTGGTCGTCGACGAAGAGACGGGGCTTCTCGTGGAGCCGGGGGATGCGGGCGGACTCGCGCGGGCCCTCGCCCGATTGGCGGCGGATCCCGCCCTGCGAAGCCGTCTGGGAGAGGCGGTCCGGGCGCGCATCGCGGCCGAGTTCTCGCTCGGCGGCAATGTCGCGCGGCTGCGGTCCCGGATGGTCGGCGAGGCTGCCTCATGACCGCGCTCGTCGTGGCGATCGCCCTGGGCGCGATCGCGGTGCCCTTCGTCCTCTATCCGTTGTTGCTCTGGCTGCGCGCGAGCCTGGCAGAGGCGCCGATCGTCGCGCGCGATTGGACGCCGAGCGTCGATCTCGTCATCTGCGCCCACGACGAGGCGGACTCGATCGGAGCGAAGCTCGAGAACGCGCTGGCCCTCGACTATCCGAAGCAGCAGCTCGCGATCCGGGTCGCGTCGGACGGATCGACCGACGCGACGGTCGAGATCGCCCGGCGCTTCGAGCCGCGCGGCGTGCACGTCCTCGAGCTTCCGCGCGGTGGAAAGGCGGCGGCCCTTTCTGCGGCCGTCGCGGCCTCGAGCGGCGAGATCCTCGCTTTTTCCGACGCGAACAGCATGTGGCAGCCGGGCGCCCTGAAGGCGCTCGTCCGGCCGCTCGCCGACGCGCGCGTGGGCGGCGTCGCGGGCAATCAGCGTTATGCGAAGCGCGGCGATCGACCCGACGCGGACCGGGCCGAGGGTGAGCGCGCCTACTGGCGCTTCGATCGACGGCTCAAGCTTTGGCAGAGCCGCGCGGGCAACGCGATCTCGGCGACCGGCGCGATCTATGCCGTTCGCCGGTCGCTCTTCGAGCCGCCGCCGCCCGATGCGACCGACGACTTCATGATTTCGACCGGCGTGATCGCTCGGGGCTACCGGCTCGTGTTCGCATCCGATGCCGTGGCCGTCGAGCCGCCGGCCGATGGAGCCTCGGGCGAATTCCGCCGCAAGGTCCGGATCATCACGCGCGGCCTGCGCGCCGTCGCCTACCGCCGCGCCTTGCTCGATCCGCGGCGCTTCGGTCTCTACTCCGCCGAGCTCCTGGTGCACAAGCTCTGGCGGCGGCTCGTCTTCGTTCCGCTCGTCGTCCTCGTGTTCGCGATTCCCGCCTGCTGGGCCGAAGGGGGCTGGCTCGCCGGGTTCGCTGCGGCGATGACGGCTGGGCTCGGGGCCGGCATCGCGGGTCTGGTCTGTCCGCCGCTCGCTCGATTCCGGCCGATCGGGCTCGCTGCGTACGGCCTGATGGTCAACGCGGCCTGCGCGGTCGCGGCGTTCGATGCCGTCCGCGGCCGACGTGTGTCTCTCTGGGAGTCGGGACGTGCGACACTGGACGCGTCGGGGCGGCCATCATGATCTGGTTCACCGCGGGCATCCTCTTCCTCGTCTACCTGAACGCTCCGGCCGTGGCCGTGCGGATGCACGGAGCGCCGTTCGTGCTGGCCGCAGCCGTCCCGCTGGGTTTGGCGATCCCGGTCGCGCATCGTGTGCTCGTGCGGGGTGAGCCGCTCCGCTTCGCGGCGCCCCTGATCGCCGCCCTCGGCATGATCCTCGTCCAGGCCGTGAGCGCCCTCGTCGCGATCCGTCCCCAGGATTCGATGGACACCCTCGTGACCTGGCTGGTCGAGGGCGTCGTGCTGGGACTGCTCGTCGCGAATGCCGTGCGGACGCGCTCCGAGCTCGAATCCGCGCTCGATGCGATCGTGGCAGCGGGCGCCGTCATGGGCGCCATCGCACTCGCGCAGCAGGTCCTCGGAGCCGCGGATCATCCTTTCCTCGGCTTCGGTCAGCTCGACTCCGAGATCACCGACACGGCGGGCAGCACCCGCTACCGCCTGGCCGGTCCGATCGGCGAGACGAATCGCTTCGCGCAGATCATGAC
>CAUJGH010000126.1 GCA_963169575.1 Myxococcota bacterium
CCGCGTGCGCGTTGAGCGCCGAGCAGCCATCGCGCTCGAGCTCGAGATCGCGGATCAAACGCTCCAGGGCCGCCAGGCCGGCCGCGAGAGACTCGATCGCGAGGGCGTCGCCGTCGCCCGTGCGCTCGCGCGCGACGTCGACCTCGGCCCGGATCCCCCCGATCGCCCACTCGAGCTCGTGCGTCACCGCGCGGGCGAGAACGCGACCGAGCCAGATGCAGGCCGCGCCGAACAGGGCCGCCGCCGCACCCGCACGCACGAATCCCCATCCCGCGGCCTGACTCTCGAGCACGCCTTCGACGAGGATCAGCGAGAGCGAGAGCGCGACCGCCGCGACGACGTAGCGGATCTCGCGGGTGACCGAGCCGGCCCAGCCCGCGGCCGAAGCGAGCGTCACCGGCGGATAGGCGCCCCGAACTCCCGAAGCCCAGCGTGCGCAGGCCATGCGAGCGCGGTGGTAGACGAAGATGCCGGCGATGGCGGAGCAGATTGCGTCCGCGACGAGAGCGCTCCGCCAGGTCGCGGCGGCGAACGCAGCGGACGGATCGACGACCGCGACGACCAGCGGCGCCCCGGCGAGCGGAACGAAGCTCGCGGCGAACACGGCCCAGCCCGATCGCCGGGGCAGCTTGCCGAGCTCGACCTTTGCCAGGGCACGCGCGCCGAGCCATCCCCCGGCGACGAGCGCGACGACCGTCGCAACGACGAAGACGATGCTCGCGCTCGCGATGCCGGTGAAGAAGGCGAGATGAATGCTCGCGCCCAGCACGGCGGCGAGCGATCCCTCGATCCGCTCGCGGCGAATGCGATCGGCGAGGTCGCCGGCGACGGATTCGACGCTTTCGGGGATCATGCCGCCACCTCGTCGGTCGGCGGCGTCCCGACCCGAAGCTGCAGCACACGCTCGATCAGGACGTCGAGCTCGAGAACCAGGATCGGCGGAAGATCCGCGCGCCGGATCACGGCTCCGACGGCGACGCAGCCGGCTGCACGGGTCAGCTCCGGCAGGCGCTCGAGCACGGCGCGGGGCGTCGAAACGACCTGCGTCGCCCGTTCGACCCGGAATCCGAGCACCATCCCGCGCGCTTCGACGACGACCGTCCGCGCGCGCTTCTCCGTCGCGCCGACCGCGCGCGCGAGCAGTGCCGCGAGGTCGACGATCGGGATCAATGCACCGCGCAGATCGATCACCCCCTCGATCAAAGCGGGGGCGTCGGGCAGGGGCGTCACGCGGGGCGTCGCGAGAATCTCGCGCACGCTCGCGATCGGCACCGCCCAGGTCTCGCCGGCGAGCTCGAAGCAGGCGAAATCGATCTTCTCTCCGGTCTTCGACGCCGGGCTTCGATCAGCCATCCGAACGCTCCATCACCCGATCGAGATCCAGGATCGAGACGAACCCGTCGCCCTTCGGCGCGAGCTGCACCACCGCGCGAAACTCCTGCCCCTGCGTCGGCTGGAGCTCCCGCTCGCGCACGCGCAAGACGCCCTTCACGGCGTCGACCAGCAATCCCGCGACGCCCTCGTCGTCTCCGTGGATGACGACGATGCGATGGGCCCGCGTCGCTTCGACCCTCTGGAGTCCGAGCCGGGTACGCAGGTCGACGACCTGCACGATCTCCCCGCGCAGGGCGACGACGCCCACCAACCAGTCGGGCGTGCGGGGCACGCGCGTGATCGCTCCGAGGCGGACGATCTCCCGAATGCGCTCGACCGGGATCGCATACTCCCCGGATTCGAGCGCGACGATCAGCAGCTCCTGGCGATCCTCGACCGGGGGGCCGGCGAAATAGGCCTGTGAAGCCTCGCGCGCGAGCCCCATCCAATCCTGCACGTCCGCGTCCGGAGCGGCGGCGGGCGACCCGACCTCGGTCATGCCGCCTCCCTTCGCCGCGTCCCCTCGGCGACGAGGGCCGAGACGTCGATCACCAGCGTCGCGACCCGATCGGCGAGCTCCGTCGCGCCCGCGATGCCACGAATCGCGCGGATGGGACCCTTGATCGGCTTGATCACGATGTCCTGCTGGCCCTCGAGGCCGTCGACGAGGAGGCCCAGTCGCTGCTCGCCCATTCCGAGCACCACGACGAACTGGCGCGAGCGATCGGGATCGCCGTCCCCCTCGATCTCGAGCTCGTCGGCGAGCGATCGGAGCAGCAGGGGCGTGCCGCGCAGGTTGAAGAGCGACCGGTCTTCGCTGCGGAAGACCGGATGTTCACCGGCCCGCAGGGTCTCGCGGACCGACGCGATCGGGATGGCATAACGCTCGCGGCCGACGCGCACGATCAGCGCCTGGATGATCGCGAGGGTGATGGGCAGCGTGATCGTGATGGTGGTCCCGAGGCCGGATCGGCTCGCGACCTCGACGAGTCCGCCGAGTGCCGCGAGATTCGATCGCACGACGTCCATGCCGACGCCGCGCCCGCTCGTCTGCGAGACCTCTTCGCGGGTCGAGAGACCGGCCTCGAAGATCAGGCTCAGGATCTCGCGTTCCGAGAGCGCCTCCTGCTCGGAGACCAGTCCCCGCGCGATGGCTCCCCGCCGGATCGCTTCGACGTCCATGCCGCGACCGTCGTCGGCGACCTCGATCACGACGTGATTCCCGCGCTGGAACGCGGCGATCCGGATCCTGCCCGTCGGCGCCTTGCCCGCTGCGACGCGTTCGTCCGGCCCCTCGATCGCATGATCGAAGGCGTTGCGCACGACGTGCACCAGGGGATCGACGAGCTGCTCGACGATCAGCTTGTCGAGCTCGGTATCCCCGCCGACGAATTCGAGATCGACGTCCTTGCCGAGATCGATGCGCAGGCGACGGACGACCCGGGAGAGCTTCTCGAAGACCTGCCGCAGGGGCACCATCCGGACGTCGAGCACGCCGGTCTGGAGATCACGGAGCTTGCGATCGAGCCCCTTCTGCAGCTTGGCGAGGTCGGCGCCGACGCGCGCGGTGCGGGCGTCGGCCGAGAGACGGGCCACGATCGCTCCGAGCGCATTGCGCTGGCCGACGAGCTCTCCGACGAGATTCATCAGGCGATCGAGCTTCTGGACGTCGACCCGCACGGATCCGCTGATCGAGCGGAGGGACTCGATCCGGCGCCCTTCCCGAGGCGTCGACTCGACGGCGGCGGAGACCGCGCGTCCAGGGTGGACGACGCGCAGCGTGCTCTCGGCGTGGTCGATGTGGCGGGTGAGCCGTTCGGGATCGAGATCCGTCGCGACCAGCAGGGTGAAGCAGATCTTTCGCTCGGCGCTCGCAGCGGCGGAGGGCAGCGTCGAGATGATCTCGCCCGATTCGCGCAGGGCCGCGGAGATCTCGGCGAGTCCCTCTTCGAATCGTGCCAGCTCGAAGGTCGCGTCGATCAGCACGATCGGTCGTCCACGCCGGAGGCTCTCGCGGAGCCGATGCTCTTCGTATTCGGTCAGCGCCCGCAGCAGCGCGGGATCGATTCCGCTCGCTTCGAGCGTTTCGTCGACGGCCGGCGCAGGCGCTGCGAGCGCACGCTCGAGCTCGGCGAGGAGCTGCTCGGCCTGACCCGTCGCCGCTTCGTCCGGGACTGCGGCCCGCCCGAGCCCCGACATCAAGGCCAGCAGGGAAGCGACGCCTTCGTCGAGCAGGCCGACGACCGGCGCACGCGCCTCGATGCGGCCGAGGCGCAGTCCGTCGAGGATGTCTTCGAGCCGGTGGGCCAGGCGGCTCACGACCTCGAGACCCGAGAGTCCGGCGAGCCCCTTCAAGGTATGGGCGGATCGGAAGAGCCGGTTGACCAGATCCGGCTCGACCTCGGCTCCGGCATGTCGCTGTTCGTGGAGCAGACAGAGATCCGAGCACATCTGCTCGAGGATCTCCTCGGCCTCGGCGACGACCTCGCGGCCGTCCTTGGAGGGCGCCGCCGGGCCCGACGAAGCGCCGGCGCCGGCCTTCCTGCCCGGCTTTCGGTTGCGCGGGGCAGCCATCGCCGGCTACCGCTCTCGGCTTCGACCCGCGAAGAGATCGAGAACGATCTGGCGGAGCGCTTCCGGATCGAAGGGCTTCACGAGGTAGGCGTCGGCACCGATGCCCAGCCCCTTCTCGACGTCGCGCTCGGCCCCTTCGGTCGAGACGATGACGAGCGGAATCGAGGCATGTTTGTCGCTCGACTTCATGAACGAAGCGAGCTCGAGGCCGTTGATGTCGGGCAGGTTGATGTCGGTGACGACGAGATCGAAGGTCTCGCGCGGCAGCAGGCGCAGCGCTTCGAAGCCGCTCTTCGCCTCGACGATCTTGACCGGCACGACGAGCTCTTCGAGGCTCGCGGCAATGAGCGATCTCATCGTCGCGGAGTCTTCCACGATCAGGATGCGTTTCACGAGCGCCTCCCGGCACGCGGGGGACCCGGCGCCGCAATTCGCCATCGGATATCGGCAGCCGAGCGGCAGTCTTGAGGACGAGAAACCCCAGCCGGGGCTGCTAGGTGTCGCGGCTCCGCGCTTCGCCCTCGGCACGATGGATCGCGATGCGTTCCAAAACCCCCGCAGCCGACCCGATCAGCGCCTCGAGCGCGGCGAGATCGGGTTGCGGACGGCGCGTGGCGCCCTGATCCGCATAGAGAACGGCGAGGCCCCCGCCCGGGATCGGGATCGGCGCGAGGTAGGCGCTCTTGGGCGAGATCGCCCCGAACAGCGCCGCGACCATTCGATCGGCGTCGGAACGCACGCTTCCGGCGACCGGGCGTCGGTCGCGAATCGCCCGATGGAGCAGCCCCGCCGAAGGGACGACGCAGGAGAGCCGGGGCGAGGACGAGAGCGGATCGCCGGCGAGCGCCTCGATTCCGCGACCGGCGACCGCGAAGACCTCTTGATCCCGCAGAAGCAGGATCGCCGTGCGCGCGTAGAGCGCAGCCGCGGCGTCGAGCAGGACGGCGAAGACCTCGTTCTGGGATTGCGCGGATGCGAGGCCCTGCTCCGCTTCCCGGTCGGGCGAGGGTGGCGCCGCCGCGCTGGCGTCGGATTCCGTCGTGTCTTCGGCGCTCGAGCCGCCTCGGGATTTCTTCGTCACGATCTCGGCGAGTCGACGCGCGAGCTCCGCGGGCCGGGCGGCGGATTCTTCGGGCGCCGAGCCGCGCAGCTGCTGACGTGAGGGCCGCGTGAGCACCCCATCGAGATAGGCCGGGACGGAATCGGCCTTCGCGTCGGCTTGCTCGCGGAGCCCGACGACGACGATCCGGGGCGCCTGTGTTCGAAGGCGCTTCACGAAATCCGGAAGGCCGTGGATGCCCGAGAGGGGATCGATCGGCGCCGAGAGGGCGATCAGGACGACCGGCACGTCGCCCCGGATCAGATACTGGCGGATGCGCGCCAGCCCCTGCTCGGCGCGCTGGAAGACATGGACACGGGCGAATCGGCCATCGATTCCGCCCCGCAGCCATTCGAGCGCGACCGCGTCGGGCTCGATCACGACGACGGGCCGAGCGAGATCCGCGGCCTCCGTCGCCGCCGGGGACAGCTCGGGCGGCGTGGAAGCGGCGGACACGACGGGCGCGATCGAATCCGCGGGAGCAGCCTCGACGATCGGATCGGAGGCGCGGGCGGCCGCGACCTCGACCACCGCCGCGCGCGCTGCGCGGGATGCTTCTTCGTCCGCGCGGGCGGCCCGAGCGTCGGATGAGTCGGAGACGCTGCTCGCTTCGCTCTCGAGATCGAGCTCCGTTTCCGCGTCCGTCTCGAGCGGATCCGAGCCGAAGAAGACCTCGTCCGAAAGCTCGATCTCGGGATCGGCCGACGCGCCCGGTCCCGAACGCGAGGCCTCGTCGCGCAGACGCATGCCCTCCATCGCGAGATACTGCGCATTGAGTCCGTGCTGAAGCGTGGCGTAGGTCTCGGGCGCCTCTCCGTCCCGGAGCGCGTCGAAGCTGAACTCACCCGTCGCCCACGCGAACATCATGAAGATCGCGGCCTCGGCGGATCTCCGGATCAGCGCCTCGACCTGGTCGCCGTCGAGACCGGCCTCGGCCGAGATCCGCAGCGGGAGATCCGGGGATCGCAAACCGATCGCAGCGACGACCTCGTCGTAGCGACAGCCCTCGAGCAGCTTCGCCTCCTCCAGCAGGCCACGCAGATCCGCCGTCTGGCCCTTGACCCCGGCGGCGTGGACCAGCCCCGAGCGGAATACGATCTGGCCCGCACCAGAGCCCGATTCGAGCGAGAGCACGCCGGATTTCTGCGACAGGCTGACGATCTGCAGCAGGTCACCGAGGGAGAGGTCCTCGAGGTTTCCGACAAGGCTCATGCAAACCCCCACGTCCTCGCCAGCGGCGAGAACGGGAAATCAGGCGTTTCATGGGGAGCAGCGGGACAGCCCCCGTCGCTGCATCGGCCTGCCCGGGTGGGACTTGATCCGCCGACCCGGATCGGCGGCTCGGTCGCGCGTCGGTCGGGGGTCGGGGGCGGCGGGCAGCGGGTCATGCCGGTCGGTGCGGGAGGCCGGCTCGGACGACCGCCGACCTTGCCGAAGCCGCCCGCGCGCCGGGCGATCGGATGGCTCGGGCGGCCCGGTCGAGGGGCGCATTCAGAGTCGGTAAAAGAAGGATGTCCCACGGGGCGGACGGCGCACCCGGACGCGGGAGCGGAGCGGACCGGTCAGCGCAGACCGCGATCGGCCTCGGCCGCCGCGACCGTGAATGGCTCGAGCCCCGCTGCACGGCGCGCCGTCTCGAAGGCCTTCAGGACGCCGGGAATCTCCGCGCGCGGGATGCAGAATCGGAGCTGCAACGAGGCGTCCGCCTCGTGCCAGGCCTCGCGGATGCCTTCGACCAGCGCCGTCGCATGCCGGGGGAGGTCGTCGAGCGCGATGCCGAGGGGCGACATCGCGACGCGCGTGCACTGCAGGTCGCGACAGCGCTCGAGCGCGGTCCGCATCTCGTCGGCCGCCCGCATCTGGTCGAATCCGTGGCGATCCCCCAGTCCGAGCAGCATCAGGCGCGGGGACCGCAGGGCCCGGCCGCATCCGATCAGGAGCGCCTCGCCACTCTTGCCCGAGAGATCGCCGCTCTCGATGCGACGAGACAGCCCACCACACAAACGCCAGTCCGCGCGCGCCGCGCCGCTGCGCAGCGGGCGATCGTCCGCGAAGAAGCCCGCCACGGCGATGTCGCTCTCGATCCGCTCGAGCGGTCTCGAAGTCAGGAGCACTTCGATCGCGGCCTTCATGCGCTCCGAACCTCCTTGGCGATCGCATCGAGCACACCGTTGACGAACGACGGCGACCGGTCACTCCCGAATCGCCGCGCCAGATCGACCGCCTCGTCGATCACGACGGCCACCGGCGTCTCGGTATCGCGCAGCTCGTAGGCCCCGAGACGCAGGACGTTGCGGTCGACGACCGCCATCCGCGACACACGCCAGTTGCGCGCATGCAGGGTGACCAGCTCGTCGAACTCCGGCAAACGCGCGACCACGCCCGCCACCAGCTCCCTCGCGAACTCGAGCGCCCCCTTCGGCACCACGAAATTCTCCGCCACGCGATCGAAGATCCGATCGCTGGACTCGGGCGTCCGGATGGGACTCCGCGGGCCCTCGTCGATCGCTTCGTCCTCGTCGACCACCGATCGCTCGTCCTCATCGTCGACCGTTTCCAGCCGCTCCGCCAGTCGCCGCGGGCTCGTATGGCCGGCGAGATCGACGGCATAGAGGACCTGCAACGCGACTTCCCGCCCCTGATGTCGGCTGCTGCCCGCCGTCTCGTTTCGCTCGCTCACGAAGTCGCCCTCTTCCGCCCGGCGCTGGATCGAGCTGCGTTGCGCGCCCGACCGACACGGGCGCCCGACCGCGGGCGCGAGGCGAAGGATTCGGATTCGAAGAGCCGTGCCATCTCGACGGCGGCGAGCGCGACCTCCGCGCCCTTGTTCCCCTCGCTTCCGCCCGCCCGCGACAGCGCCTGCTCGATGTCGTCCGTCGTCAGGACGCCGAAGGCGACGGGGACGTTCGTGGTCCGCATCACCTCGCGAACGCCGTCGGTCACGCCGCGGCAGACGTAGTCGAAATGCGGCGTTCCGCCGCGGATGACCGAACCGAGCGTCACGATCGCATCGAAGCGGCCGGATTCCGCCAGCCGGCGCGCCGCTTGCGGAATCTCGAAGGCCCCCGGAACCCAGAACAGGTGGAGGTCCGCCGCCGAAGCGCCTCGCGCGAGCAGCGCTGTACGCGCCCCCTCGATCAGCCGCACCGAGATCAGATGGTTGAAGCGCGCCGCGACGAGCGCGACCCGCAGGCCGCGGGCGTCGAATCGCGGAGTTTCGATCTTCATGTTCGCGCCTTCGTCCGCCGTTTCCGAATCGACCCGCCCGCGCGGGAAGCCTTTCCCGCGCGGCTCACACTTCCCGTCAGATGGAGATCGCTGCCGCAGCGCCGGACCTCGATTTCGTCGATCCGAAGCGCATCGCTCAGCCTGCGTATGCCCATCGCGCCGAGCGCCGGCCGGCCATCGTCGCCGATCAACCGGGGGGCGAGAAACCAGTGTACCTCGTCGACGAGATCCGCCTGCAGCAGCGCTGCCGCGAGCCGCCCTCCTCCTTCGACGAGGATCGTCGTGAGGCCCGCCTCCGCGAGCGATCGCATCGCCTGGGCGAGGTCGACGTGGCCGGATGGGCTGCGCGGCGTTTCGAAGACACGCGAAGCCCGTCGGCGCGCGGACGCGACGCCCCGAACGCCTTCACGGCAGACGACCCAGGTTTCGGGCGCTCCCGCGGCGGATCGGCCGGAAACACGATCGGGGGAGCCCGAGCCGCCGGCGCTCGCCGGTCCGGCAAAGAGACGGGCACGGGCGGGAACGCGCAGCCCGCCGTCGACGAGCACCCGGACCGGCCAGCGCAGGACCCGTTCTCCTCGACGCGCCGAGAGCTCCGGATCGTCGGCGATCGCGGTCGCCGAGCCGACCATGACCGCGTCGTGGGCGAGGCGGAGCCGATGCACGGCGGCGCGGCTCGCCTCGCTCGTGATCCAGCGCGATTCACCGCTGGCGACGGCGATGCGCCCGTCGAGGGTCGCCGCGAGCTTCAGCGTCACGAAGGGGCGCCCACGCTCGCAGACCGAGATGAAACCGCGATGCCGCGCGCGACATTCGCCGTCGAGGACACCGGCCGTCACCTCGATGCCCGCCCGCCGCAGCCGTGCGAAGCCACGGCCGGAGACGCGCGCGTGGGGATCGCGGCAGCCCGCGACGACGCGGCCGATGCCCGCGGCGACGATCGCTTCGGTGCAGGCGCCCGTCCGTCCCACGAAGTTGCAGGGCTCGAGGGTCACGGCGAGGCTCGCGCCGCGCAGCGCGGCGGCGCCATGGCGCCTGCGCGCACGGTCCATCGCGACGATCTCGGCGTGGGGCCCGCCGGGCGGGCGGGTCGTCCCGATTCCGAGGATCCGCTCGCCGCGGTAGACGACGGCCCCGACGCTGGGATTCGGATGGGTCCGCCCATCGCCCCGGGCGGCGGCGCGCAGCGCGCGTCGCATCATCCGCTCGTCTCGCGCGGCGGCCTGCGCGTCCCGGGCGCTCATCGACGGACGCCGAGCGGCCTCACGGTCCTTTCGACCTCGCGCTTCCCCGCGCCCCGGCCGCCCGCCGCGATCTCGGCGAAGAAGATCTCGTAGTCCTTCGGGCTGCTGAAATCGAGGAACACGGAGGCGAAACGAACGGCCGCGAGCGCGTCGATCGACGACAGCTCCTCGAGTGCCCGCCGCCCGATCTGCTCGCTCGTGACCTCGCGCTCGCCCGATTCCTGAAGCTCGCGTTCGACGCGCTCGATCAAGCGCTCGATCGCTTCGGTCGAGACCGGGCGCTTCACGCAGGCGTGCTCGAGGCCCCGCCGAAGCTTCCCGCGATCGAACTCCTCGCGCCGCTCGTCGCGCTTGATGACCCGGGGCAGGACTTCTTCCACACGCTCGCGGGTCGTGAACCGGCGCCCGCATTCGTCACATTCGCGGCGGCGGCGGATCTCCGCGCCTTCGTTCGCGAGTCGCGAATCGATGACGCGATTGCCCTCGTCACCGCAGAAGGGACACTGCACGGCCTAGCTCGTCTCGGTCCAGCGCTGCGGATAGAGCGGGAACTTCCTGCACAGCTCCGCCACCTCGCGCCGGATCGCATCGAGCGCGTCGACGTCGCCCGGATTCTCGAGGACCCGCGCGACGAAGCTCGCGATCTGCAGCATTTCGGGCTCGCGCATGCCGCGGGTCGTCACGGCCGGCGTCCCGATCCGCACGCCCGAAGTCACGATCGGCTTGCGCGGATCGAATGGAATCATGTTCTTGTTGGCCGTGATGCCCGCCCGATCCAGCGAGATCTGGGCCGCCTTGCCCGTCGTGTCGCGGCCGACGAGCGAGAGCAGGAAGAGATGGTTGTCCGTCCCGCCGGAGACGATCTTGAAGCCCTTCTCGTTCACCGCCCGGGCCAGCGCCGCGGCGTTGACCACGACCTGACGGCAGTAGTCGCGGAAGCTCGGCAGGGCGGCCTCCTTGAACGCGACCGCCTTGCCGGCGATGACGTGCATCAGCGGACCGCCCTGCAGTCCGGGGAAGATCGCGCTGTCGAGCTTCTTCGCCCACGCCTCGTCGCAGAGGATGAGGCCGCCACGCGGGCCGCGCAGCGTCTTGTGGGTCGTGGTCGTCACGATGTGAGCCTGCCCGATCGGGCTCGGATGGACGCCGGCCGCGACGAGACCCGCGATGTGGGCGATGTCGGCGAAGAGCACGGCGCCGACCTCGTCCGCGATCGATCGGAAGGCCTTGAAGTCGATCGTCCGGGAGTAGGCGGTCGCGCCGCACTGGATCATCTTCGGCCGGTGCTCGAGGGCGAGCGCGCGGACCTGGTCGTAGTCGATCCGCTCGTTCGCCTGCGACACGCCGTAGGGCACGATGGCGAAGTGCTTGCCGGAGAAGTTGACGGGGCTGCCGTGGGTCAGATGGCCGCCGTGGTCGAGGTTCATCGCGAGGACGGTGTCGCCGCGCTGGAGCACCGCCTCGTAGACCGCCGCGTTCGCCTGAGAGCCGGAATGGGGCTGGACGTTGGCGTGATCGGCGCCGAAGAGCGCCTTCGCCCGGTCGATCGCGAGGGTCTCGACCTCGTCGACCTCCTCACAGCCGCCGTAGTAGCGCCGGCCCGGATAACCCTCTGCGTATTTGTTCGTCAGAACCGAACCGACCGCTTCGAGTACGGCATCGGATACGAAGTTCTCGGAAGCGATCAGCTCGAGCGAGAGACCTTGCCGCCGCCCCTCGCGCCGGATGAATCGGGCGATCTCGGGATCGGTGCGATCGAGATGGGGGGTCAGCGAATCGGACATTCCAGGCCACTCCTTCTGCGCGTCTTCCGGCTCGTTTCCCAGCGCCATCATCCGGCGCCATCACCCGCGCCGGATCCAGCGCTGGCCGGCACCGGCCGGATGGCACCGGCTCGAGGGCCGGGTCATCCGCCCCCGATGTCCCCATCCGGAAGGCCATCACCCGATCCGAGCCGCGCCGCGCCGCGAAGGCCCCGCGCACCGACCCGGGAAGGTCAGGCCGGTCGCTATTGCTCGACGCGCTCTTTGAGATAGTCGATCGCGTCGGCGATGGTCTGCATCTTCTCCGCATCGTCGTCGGGGATCTCGATGTCGAAGGTCTCTTCGAGGGTCATGACGAGCTCGACGATGTCGAGCGAGTCTGCGCCGAGGTCGTCGATGAACGAGGCGTTGAGAACTGCCTCCTCCTTCGATACCCCCAGCTGCTCGACGATCAGATCGGTGACGCGCGATTCAAGCGACGACATGGTCAACGCTCCTCCAAGACTCGATCCTGATGAGACGACGAAAGCTAGCGCCGTACCCCCCGTACGGCGACGGCCGGGAGCCTGCAGGATCAGGCCGAACCCTTGTTCTCCACCTCGTTCGAGACCAACAAAGCACGGACTTCGGCGAGCTCTGCGAGCTCGGAAAAGTTGGCCCTCGCCGCCCGGCGTTCGATGCGCGCGATCAGACCCGACAACACACGGCCCGGTCCGACCTCGAGAAAGCGATCGACGCCGAGCGAGCGCATCCGGACCACCATTTCGGTGAATCGGACCGGTGCCGTCACCTGCGCGCGCAGCAGCTCGGCCATCCGGGCCGGATCGGCGTTGGGCTCGGCCTCGACGTTCGTCACGATCGGCGGCACCGCCGGGCGGAATCGGAGCTTGGCGAGCTCGCATTCGAGCTTCTGGGCCGCGGGCGCCATCAGCGCACAGTGAAAGGGCGCCGAGACCGGCAGCGGCACGGTCTTCTTCGCACCGAGCTCGCGCGCCCGGTTGCAGGCGATCTCGACGGCGACGGCGTCGCCGGCGATCACGGTCTGCTGTGCCGAATTGTAGTTGGCGGGGGTGACGACGAGTCCGGTCTCCTCGACCGCGCGACGACACGCGTCGGCCACGACCTCGGGATCGACGCCCATCACCGCAGCCATCGCCCCTCTTCCCTCGGCGACCGCTTCCTGCATCAGGCGACCGCGCAGGTTCACCGTCCGCACCGCGTCCTCGAAGTCGAGCGCATCGGCGGCGACCATCGCGGAGTATTCACCGAGGCTATGGCCCCCGACGTAGGCGGGCTTGAGCGCGCCCACTTCTTCTTCGAGCGCGCGCAGAAGCGCGATGCTGGTGGTGAGGATCGCCGGCTGCTGGATCTCGGTCCGCCGCAGCTCTTCCTCGGGCCCTTCGAAGCAGAGCCTGGCGAGCGGCAGCTGCAGCACGTCGTCGGCGACTTCGAAGATCTCCCGCGCGGCGCGCGAGGATTCGAAGACGTCTCGACCCATGCCGACCGACTGCGAGGCCTGACCCGGAAAGAGCAGAGCGAGCACGGGAGCTACTCGTCCGCCACTGCGACGATCGTCCGACCCTTGTAGCTGCCACAGCTCGCGCATACGCGATGCGGCGCCTTGGGGGCCCCGCACTGCGGGCAGGCGCTGGTCGCCGGCGTGCTGAGTGCGTCGTGGCTGCGACGCTTGTCGCGCCGGGACTTCGAGGTCTTGCGTTTCGGAACCGCCATGGAAACCGTCTCTCCCTTGGGCCGGCCTTCGCCGGCGTTCATCTACTTCGCTGCTCGGCGTGCGAGCCCTACTCCGTCCGGGACTTCCCGGATCTGCGCTCGCGGACGGCCTTCACTTCCACCGAACCCGACGGCTCGGCTGCCTTCCAGTTCGCCAACACGGCGAACGGGCTCGGCGCCCGCTCGTCTACGCAACCGCAGCGGCCTGCCGGGTCCGATCCGGACGCCAGCCTCCGCTCCCTGCCGCAGTGGGGACAGAGGCCCGGACAGTCTTCTTCGCAGAGCGGCTGGATCGGCATCGCCGTCGCAACGACTTCCGCGAACAGGTCGTCCAGGAAGATCACCGGTCCCCGAAACCAACCCGCCTCGAGGTCCTCACCCAGACAGATCCCATTCTCCGCGAGGGCTCGCTCTCCTTCGGGATCGATCGCCTCCTGGGCTCTCGCATTCCCCCACGGATCTTCCTCGAGCGGCTCGAGGACCAGGCGGAAGGAGTCGCGAAGCGCGTGAGCATAGCGCCGAGTGCATCGACTGCACTCGACGGAAATCCCGCCCTCGAGCTCCCCCTCGATGAGCAGGCCGGCGCCGAGGCGCTGGGCGGAGACGATGAACCGGAAGGGCTGCTCGACCCGCACGTCCCCGGCCGGATCTTCCGACCCGGGCCGGGCGGTCCACCAGCCGACCGGCACCTCGTACTCGAAGCGCTGCGGGCGTTCCGTCAGCCGATCGATCATGAGCTTGAACTCGGACATCGACGAATCCGTCACCGGCTCGAGCCGGGCCCGCAGGACCGGCATGCACGAATGAAAGGAGGGTAGTCAGTGGGGGATGAGCGCCGCACGGCGCGCGCCGGATGGCGCGCCGTGGAAATAGCGCAGCAGATCCAAGGGTGCCAAGCGGGGTCGCAGCTCTGCTCGGCGCCTGCGATATGCTGCGCGCCGCATGTCGACCCTTCGCACCCGCTTCGCCCCCAGCCCCACGGGGTTTCTGCATATCGGTGGCGCACGAACCGCCCTCTTCAATTGGGCCATGACCCGCAAGGCGGGGGGAACCTTCATCCTCCGCATCGAAGACACGGACCACGAACGGTCGACCCGGGAGTCCGAGGCCGCCGTCCTCGAGGGTCTCGAATGGCTGGGCATCGACTGGGACGAGGGACCGTACCGCCAGAGCGAGCGGGTCGAGCGCCACCGGGCCGTCGTCGAAACCCTGCTTGCCGACGGCAACGCCTACCGCTGCGTCTGCACCCGCGAAGAGCTCGAGGAGCGCCGGAACCGCGACATCGCGGCCGGCGGCAAGGGCAACTACGACGGGCGCTGCCGCGAGCTCGGCCTCGGGCCGGAGTGCGGCCCGCATACGGTGCGGCTGCGCATCGACCGCGAGCGCGCGCTGCGCTGGGACGATCTCGTCTTCGGTCCGAGCGGCCAGGAGGCCAGCGAGATCGGGGACGGCATCCTCCGCCGGAGCGACGGCACGCCGCTCTACCATCTCGCGGTCGTCGTCGACGACATCGACATGGGCATCACGCACATCGTGCGCGGCGCCGACCACCACAGCAACACGCCCTTCCAGCTCGCGATCTACCGCGCGCTCGGCGCGCCGGTTCCGACCTTCGCGCACGTCCCGCTGATCGTCGCGGAGAGTGGCCGCAAGCTGTCGAAGCGCCGTGATCCAGTGTCGCTCCAGCAATTCCGCGCGGAGGGCTATCTGCCCGAGGCGATGCTCAACTGGCTGGCGCGGCTCGGCTGGTCGCACGGCGACCAGGAGATCTTCTCCGCCGACGAGATCATCGAGCATTTCGACCTCGCCCACGTCGGCCGCTCCGGCGCGCAGGCGGATCTCGCGAAGCTCGCCTGGCTGAACCAGCACTATCTGAAACAGTGCCCGGCGGATGCGCTCTTCGCGGCGGTGAGCCCGTATCTGGCGGCGGTCGCCGGACGGGAGGTCGTTCGGGACGCGCGTGTCGACCGTCTCCTCGATCTGCTGCGCGAGCGCTCGACCCGCCTCGACGAGATGGCCGAGAAGGCGCGCTTCGCCCTCGTCGATCGGATCGAGATCGAGGCCGAAGCCGCGAAGAAGCATCTACGACCGGTCGTGCAGGACGCGATCGAGGCGCTGCTCGTCGCGCTCGAGCGCGACGCGGAGTGGAACGCCGCGTCGATCGAAGCCGCCTTCGAAGCGGCCTGCCGCGCGGCGGGGGATCTGAAGCTCGGCAAGCTCGCGCAACCGGTTCGCGTCGCGGTGACGGGGACGACGGCGTCGCCCGGCATCTACGAGACGCTCGAGGTGGCCGGGCGCGAGCGCGCCCTCGCGAGACTTCGCGAAGCCGTCGCCTTCATCCGGGAGCGCGCGACGGAGACCGGCGGGAGCGGAACGGGCGACGCGAGCTAGCCGAGGAGACGCAGCAGCCAGAGGCGTGGCAGGAAGAGGCTCGCGAGCGCACCGACGGCGATCGCCGGCGCGAACCCGAACGGGCTCGCGAGCGCGCCCCGGGCGGCCGCCTGCAATCCGCCGAGCACGAGCCCGACGAGCGAAGAGGCGAGGATCGAATCGAGCACCCCGACCGGCCCGAGGACCGCGCCGACCATCGCGAGCAGCTTGACGTCGCCGAGACCGAGCCCCGGGAACCAGAGCCAATAATCGGCCTCCACGGGCCGCGGGAGCGCGATGCCCTCGCCGGGCCAATGCTCGAACCGCCGTCCCATCGCGACCGAGATGCGCGCGTGCAGGAAGGCGACGGCCCAGAGCACCCCCGCCCCGATCACCGCGCCCGACGCGCTGCGCACCAGCCCATCGAGATAGGCGACGCCCTGATGCCAGAGTGCCAGCGGAACGACGACGAGCGCCACGGCCAGCCCGCCGAGCGAGATGCCGTCGGGAATGATCTGATGGTCGTAGTCGATCATCGCCGCTGCGACGAGTGCCGCAGCGAAGGCCCAGTAGACGACGGTGAGAACACCCGCTCCGTAGCGCAGGGCGATGGCCGCGAAGAGCAGTCCCGTGACCAGCTCGACCGCGGGATACCGCAGCGAGATCGCGGCGCCGCAGCTCCGACATCGCCCGCGCAGGAACGCATACGAAACGAGCGGAACGTTGTCCCAGGGCGCGATCGGGGTGCTGCAGCGCGGACAATGCGAAGGGGGCGAGACGATCGACAGACCTTCCGGAACGCGGTGGATCACGACGTTCAGGAACGAGCCGATCAGGAGCCCGAGGACGAGCGCCGTCGGCAGGAGCGCACCCGCTGCGATCTCGATCGACATGTCGAGCGCTCCCCCTCCCCTGCCCGCCCGAATTGGCACCACAATCTACGCGATTCGGAGCCGACCGACCCCTTCGCGGCGATCCCGACCGGAAGGTCGCCTACTTGAGATCCCGGCGGCTGAAGATGCTGGAGGCCAGGATCAGCGTCACGCTCGCATAGCCGACGGCATACAGCATCGCGAACCCGACCTCGTGGCCCCGAATCGGCAGACCGTGCACCGCTTCGAGCGTCTTGTTGAAGATCTCGAAGTCCGGAAGTACCGCATAGATCGCCGACGCGACTCGCGACACCGATTCGCTGTCCGACTGCTGCCCGAGCAGGTAGAGATCGCGCGAGAGGTGGCCGATCAGCCAGATGCCGAAGGTGTAGAACGAGGCCAGCATCGGCGTCGTGAAGGACGAGAAGAGCGTCGCGACCGCCACGAGCACCATCAGCTCGAGACCGAGCAGACCGACCGCGAGTCCGTGCCGGACCGTGAGATCGGCGCCGGAGAGCAGCGAGACGACGGCGAAGGCGAGCGACATCAAGAGGAGCTGGAGCCATACGGTGAAAGTCAGTCCGGCCCACTTCCCGACCAGGAACTCGCCGCGCGTGACGGGCTTCGAGAGGATCGTGAAGATCGTCCGTCGCTCGACCTCGCCGTGGATCAGGCCGACGCCGACGAAGATCGCGATGCCCGCGCCGAAGAGGCGGATCGCGGCCATGCCCATGTCCTGGAGGATCTCGTCGACTTCGACGTACGAGAGCGTCGCGAGCAGCGCCCCGGCCGCGATCATCACGATCGAGAATCCCAGCAGGACGTAGAGGAGCTTGTTCCGGATCGCCTCGCGAAACGTGTTCGCAGCGAGCGCGTGGATGCGGACGAGCGTCTTCTTCATCGGGCTTCCTCCGCCGATCGGACGGCATCCATGAAGACGTCTTCGAGCGAGGGCCGGAGCGACGAGACCGAGACGACCCGCGCTCCCGATCCCACCACCACCGCGAGCGCCTGCTCGAGCCGCTTGTCGGGCAGCTGGATTTCGATCCGATCGCCGTGGCCTCGCAGCGTCGCGGCGTGAGCGGTCTCGAGGTCGGCCGCCGCCGCGGCCGGAAGACCGGTCGCGACGATCTGGACGTCGTGGCTGCCCGACGAATCGATCAGCTCGCCGATCCGGCCTTCCCGGCGAATGGCGCCCTTCACGATGATCGCCACGCGATCACAGATCATCTCGACGTCCGAGAGGATGTGCGTGTTCATGAAGACGGTCTTGCCCGCCGCACGAAGCGCGAGGATGACCTCCCGGACCTCGCGCCGGCCGATCGGGTCGAGGCCGCTCATCGGCTCGTCGAGAAAGACCACCTTCGGATCGTGGATCAGGGCCTGGGCGACGCCCACGCGCTGCAGCATGCCCTTCGAATAGGTCCCCAGCCGGGCATCGGCGGCGCCTTCGAGATGCACGAGCGCGATCAGCTCCTCGACGCGGGCCGTGCGGCCCCGCGCATCGACACCGGAGAGCCGCGCGTAGAAGTCGAGAATCTCGCGCGCGGTCAGGAAGGGATAGAAATAGGGGTTCTCGGGCAGGAAGCCGATCTGATCGCGGAACTCCGACTCGGCGACGTCGCGGCCGAGGATCGAAGCGCGGCCCGAGGTCGGGCGCACGAGGCCG
>CAUJGH010000127.1 GCA_963169575.1 Myxococcota bacterium
GCCTAACGGTCCAGCCAGACGACCGAGCACGCGAGATTGTCGCCCGCCTGCTGCCGGCGATGCGCTTCCATCGCGTCTTCGACGATCGCGCGGCAGGCGCGCAGGGCGGAGAGATCCGGGGCCGTTCCGGCCTCGACGCGCTCGATGCAGGCCTTCACGGTCCCGGCCGGATCGGCGACGCCGATGCCCCGCTCGGAGAGCCCGTCGGTCGCGAGGGCGATGGCGCGCAGGCCCGCGAGACTGCGCACGCCGACGCGCGCATAACGCTCGAGCAGCTCGCGGCGGGCCTCCTCGTAGCCGAGGAAGGGCGTGAACTTCCAGGCCGGATCGCGCCCGCCGAGCTCGCTGGCGCCGGCTCCGTCGATCGCGAAGAGATGGCTGTCGCCGAGCGAGGCATGCAGCAGCAGATCCTCGGCCGGCCGCAGCACGGCCATCACCAGCGTCGTCGGCGCCGGCCGGAGCCCGTTCTTCGCGGCGACCTCGAGCACCGCGCGATTCGCGCGCAGCAGCGCGTCGAAGGCGATCTCCCGCCAGGCGTCCGGGCTCGTCGTCGGCGGCGCCTGGCGGGTCACGCGCTCGGCGAGTTCGCCGAGCAGGGCATCGGTCGCGGCCTCGGAGCCGAGGGCGCCGTGGTGGCCATCGGCGGCGATCACCAGCGTCCCGCCCTCGCCCTGGGCGAAGGCCGCGCAATCCTCGTTCGGGTCGGTGTGGTCGTAGGTCTTGCGGGCGCCGCCACGGGAGAGGGCGGCGGCGACGGGGCCGAGGCCTTCGAGGGCGACGGCGCCGATCCGGTGGTGGTCTCGCCCACGCAGGAAGACGCTCTTCATCAGGTCAGCTCGCCATCTCGGACGTCGGCTCCAGCGCGGGCGCATCTTCGTCGGGGAGATCCGGAGATGGGGGCGCGCGCCCATTGTACGAGGCGGGTCGGGCGCGGCAACTTCGCGGTCATGTCGGACACCGAATCGCGCCATGCGCTCGTCTTCGCTCTCGCCCACGAGGTCGGAAACCACCTCGCCGGCATCCGCCTCGAAGCCCATCTGCTCGACGAGGCGCTCGGTTCCGCGGGCCTCGCGCGTGCTTCCGTCGCGATCGATTCGCTCGCGGGGCAGGCGGGGCCCTGGCTCGCATTGCTGCGGCCGCTGCTGGCTCCGGCCGCGGCCGCGGGGGGAGCGGTGGCCCTCGCGGGCGTGCTCGACGGTGTGCGGCGACAGCTCGAGGAGGACGGGCTCGGCGGGCGCACCGTCGCTGTCGAGATCGCGGATTCCGCAGCCCGGGACCGTGCCGCATTCGAGGGTCTGCATCCGCTGCTGCTCGTGCTCGTCGGCGCGCCGGAGACGCTGCCGCCCGGGCGCGAGCCGCTCGCGCTGCGCCTCGCGAAGTCGGCGCAGGCGGATGCCGTCGAGGTCGTCTGCGAGCTGCCGGGGGCGGTCTTCGTCGCGGACGACGCGGAGGGGGCGCCGGCGCTTCGCGGCCGGGACCTCGCCCTCGCCCTCGCACGGGTCCTCGTCGCCGATGCCGGAGGCCGGGTCGACGTCGATTGCGAGAGCGGACGCTCGCGCGTGCGGCTCAGGCTGCCGCGCGGCTGATGGGCTGCGCTTCGGCGTTCGGCTGAAGGACGCGCGCCGGTGGCTCGCGCAGATCCCAGACGATGCCGATCACGGCGAGCCCGCGCAGCGCGTAGTAGGTCAGGTCGATCTCCCACCAGAAGAAGCCCTGGCGCGCGGACGCCATGTAGTAGTGGTGGTTGTTGTGCCAGCCCTCGCCGATCGTGAGCAGCGCCAGCCAGAAGTTGTTGCGGCTGTCGTCGCCCGTCGCATAGCGCTGGCTGCCGAAGCGGTGGGACAGGGAGTTGATCGTATAGGTCGCGTGCCAGAGCAGCGTCGTCGAGATGCAGAAGCCCCAGACGAGACCGGCGAGGCCGCCCGCGGCGAAGCAGGCGCCGGCCAGGGCGAGGGGAACGACGACGTGCCAGCGGTCGAGCCAGACGAGCTCCGGGAAGGCGGCGAGATCGGGCACGCGGGCGAGGTCGGTCCGGTCGGCGCGGCCGTCGAAGATCCAGCCCTGATGGGCGTGCCAGAAGCCCTCGCGGGGCGAATGGACGTCGCCGGGCTGGTCGGAATAGGCGTGGTGGCGGCGGTGATGGGCGGCCCACCAGAGGGGGCCTTTCTGTGTCGCTGCGCAGCCCAGCACGGCCAGGACGAGCTGGAAGGCGCGGCTGGTCTTGTAGGCGCGGTGGGAGAAATAGCGGTGGTAGCCGCCGGTGATCCCGAACAGGCGGATCCAGAAGAGCGCGAGGCAGAGCCCGATCTCGAAGCGGCCGACCCCGGTCACGAAGGCCAGCAGACAGGCGGCGTGGATCGTCCAGTAGAGCGCAGCGGACAGGACGGGCTGGCGCTGCCAGAACCCCTGGACGCGGGCTTCGTCCGGATCGGGCAGGGGACTCGCGATGGGTTCGGACCGGCTCAGATTGGGCTCCTCGTTCGGCTCCTCGTTCGGGCGGGAGGCTATGGCGTCGATCGGCGGGGAGCCTTCCCCCAGCTGTGAAAGTTCGGTCAAAAGGGGAATTCGGCGCGGGCTCTGCTAGCCTGCCGCCGCCTCGAGGCCGGGGGGCCGGGGCTCGAACCGAAGACAGCGCACGGTTCGAGGGATCCCGAGCGATCGCGGCGAATCCCGACGCCGCCTCGTGGAACCCTCTCAGCGTATCCGTCGGCCGGCCGATGATGCGCCTGTCCCAGACCGTCCGGCCAGCCCAGCCCTCCCGCCACCCCAGAACGCAGACAGCATCAGAACGCAGACCCAACGCAGACCGAACGCCGACAGCATCCGAACGCCGACAGATCCGCCAACCGAACGCCAACCGAACGAGAACCGTGATGTCCCCGATCGCCGACCGAAAAGACCTGCGCAACGTCGCCATCATCGCCCACGTCGACCACGGCAAGACGACGCTCGTCGACGGCCTGCTGCGGGCCTGCGGCGCCTTCCGTGCCAACGAACAGGTCGCAGAGCGGGTCATGGACTCCGGCGACATCGAGCGCGAGCGCGGCATCACGATCCAGAGCAAGAGCACCTCGATCGAATACCAGGGCGTCCGCATCCAGCTCGTCGACACCCCCGGCCATGCCGACTTCGGCGGCGAGGTCGAACGCGTGCTCGGCATGGCCGATGCGGCGCTGCTGCTCTGCGACGCCTACGAAGGCGTGATGCCGCAGACGCGCTTCGTACTGCGCAAGGCGCTCGCCCACGGCCTGCGTCCGATCCTCGTCGTCAACAAGATCGACCGGCCCGAAGAGCGCGCGGAAGAGGTCGTCAACGAGGTCTTCGACCTGCTCGTCGAGCTCGGCGCGAACGACACGCAACTCGAGTTCCCCGTGATCTACGCGTCCGCCAAGCAGGGCGTGGCCTCGCTGGTCTACGACCCGGAGAAGAAGCTCGGCGAGATGAAGGACCTGACGCCGGTCCTCGACACGATCTTGCGACACGCGCCGGCGCCGAGGGTCGACGAGACGGCGCCCCTGCAGTTCCAGGCGGTGACCCTCGGCTACGACTCGTTCGTCGGGCGACTCGTGATCGGCCGCGTGATGCGCGGTCGCATGCAGCGCGGCATGCCGGCGATCCGGGTTCGCGAAGACGGGGGCACCGACGCCTTCCGCATCACCAAGCTCTTCGGCACGCGCGGCATCCACCGCGTCGAGATCGAGGAGGCGCGCGCCGGCGACATCGTGATCGTCGCGGGCGTCGAGACGATCGACGTCGGCGATACCGTCTGCGAGCCCGGCAAGGCCGAGGCGCTGCCCCGCATCGCGATCGATCCGCCGACGATCCGGATCCAGATCTCGGTCAACAACTCGCCCTTCGCCGGCCGCGATGGCAAATTCGTCACGAGCCGCCAGATCGGCGATCGGCTCGACCGCGAGGTCATGTCGAACGTCTCGATCAAGATCGAGCGCACCGATCGCCAGGACGTCTTCGCCGTCTCCGGCCGTGGCGAGCTCCAGCTCGCGGTGCTGATCGAGACGATGCGCCGCGAGGGCTACGAGTTCGCGGTGTCCCGGCCCGAGATCATCGTGCAGATGGTCGACGGGAAGCAATGCGAGCCGGTCGAGGAGGTCGTCGCCGACGTGCCCGAGTCGGCGGCGGGCTCGGTCATGGAGAAGCTGGCGCAGCGCAAGGGCCGGATGACTTCGATGGAGCATCACGGAGCGCGCGTCCATCTGCGCTTCATGGTCCCGTCGCGCGGCCTCTTCGGCTATCGCAGCGAGTTCCTCACCGATACCCGCGGCGAGGGTCTGCTCTACCGCAGCGTCGAGGGCTTCGAGCCGTTCTCGGGCGACCTGCCGGGACGCAGCGTCGGCCCCGTCGTCGCGACGGATCCGGGCCGGACGACGCCGTACTCGATCTTCAAGATCCAGGAGCGCGCGACGCTCTTCGTGCCGCCGGGCGTCGACGTCTACGAGGGCCAGATCATCGGCGAGAACCGCCGGCCGGGCGAACTCAACGTCAACATCGTGCGCGCGAAGAAGCTCGACAACATGCGCACGACGTCGAAGGACGAGAACGTCATCATCACGCCCCATCGCAAGGTCACGATCGAGGAAGCCCTCGGCTGGATCGAAGAGGACGAGCTGCTCGAGGTGACGCCGGTCGAGCTTCGCCTGCGCAAGAAGGTGCTGAACCAGTCGTTCCGCAAGCGCTGAACGGCGCGCGTCACGCGGCCGCGCTGTTCGTGCCGCCGCGCCATTCGTGCCGCCTCGCCGCCGCGCCGCCCGCGATCGCAGCCGCGCGGCGTTCGTCTGCGACCGTTCGCAGGGGGAGACCGTCCCGATGCAGGGAATCCGCGAAGACGAGCTGAAGGCGTACGCCGAATCCGGTTTCTTCGTCCGCGAATCCGTCTTCGGCGCCGACGAGCTCGAGCGCCTGCGCGCCGCCGCCGAACGCGCCGTCCTGCGCGCCGAGCGTGATGCGCGCGCCGCGCAGTCGGCGGATCCCGCGCGGGCCTACGCGATCGATGGCAACCGCTATGTCGAGATCGAGCGGGCGACGGTCCAGCTCGAACACTCGCCCGAGTCTTCGACGATCCGCGTCGTCGAGCCCTTCCATCCCCTCGATGTCGAGCTCGACCGGCTGCTGGGGGATGCGCGGATCATCGATCCGGTCTGCGGCGTGCTCGGCGAGACGAAGGTCGCGCTCTGGACCGACAAGCTGAACCTGAAGCGGCCGCGCGAGGGCTCGGGCTTCCGCTGGCATCAGGACTCGCCCTATTGGGGCCACGCCTGCAGCCACTGCGACCGCCTGCCGAACGTCATGATCACCCTCGACGACGCCGACCGGGAGAACGGCTGCTTCCGCCTGATCCCGGGCAGTCATCGAAAGGGCTTCCTGCCCGGTCTCGACGATGGAACCCGCCTCGGGCCGCTCTTCACCGATCCGGCCCATTTCGACGCCCGGCAGCAATGGCTCGCCGAAATCTCCGCCGGAAGCCTCGTCTTCTTCGACTCGCACATCGTCCATGGCAGCGAGCCGAACCGCTCGGGCCGCCCTCGCCGCGCGATGGTCGTGACCTATCAGCCGCCGGGCCATCCGATGTTCAAGGTCGAGGGGATGCGCGAGTTCGCGCAGTCCCAGTCGCCCTGCGCCGCGCGCTGCTAGAGATCCCGCAGCGACGCCTTCGCGAACTCCGCTCGCAGCTCCGCATACTCCCGCGCGACCGGGAACTGCGGGAACTCGTCGATCACGTTCTGCGGCGGGCGGAACAGGATCCCCGCGTCGGCCTCGGCGAGCATCGTCGTGTCGTTGTACGAGTCGCCCGTCGCGATCGTGCGGTAGCGGAGCGATGCGAAGGCCTTGACCGAAGCGCGCTTCGGATCCGGCTGGCGAATCTTGTAGTCGCGGATCATGCCCTTCTCGTCGATGTCGAGCCGATGGCAGAGCAGCGTCGGCCAGCCGAGCTTGCGCATGAAGGGCTCGGCGAACTCGTAGAACGTGTCGGAGAGGATCACGACCTGGAAGCGCTCGCGCAGCCAGGTCAGGGTCTCCTGCGCGCCGGGGAGCGGCTCCATGCCGGCGATGACTTCCTGGATGTCGCGGATCCCGAGCTTCTTCGCGGCCAGGATCTCGAGCCGCTGCTTCATCAGCTGGTCGTAGTCGGGCATCTCCCGGGTCGTGATCCGCAGGGCGTCGATGCCGGTCCGCTCGGCGAAATTGATCCAGACTTCGGGGATCAGGACCCCTTCGAGATCGAGGCAGGCGATTTCCATGCCGCGGGTTTTAGCGCGGGAAAGCGTCTCGAGCGAGCGATCGGGACGACCGATGGTAGGATCCTCCGCGCTGCCCCCCGCCGCGCATCCAAGGAACCGCCGCTTGAACCCGCTCGAGGCCGCGCTGCTGGGGATCGTCCAGGGATTGACGGAGTTCTTCCCGGTCTCGAGCTCCGGCCACCTCGCGATGATCCAGATCCTGCTCGGGGACGAGGAGCAGAAGGACCTGCTCTTCGAGATCGCCGTGCACGTCGCGACCCTCGCCGCGATCGTGTTCTTCTATCGCCGCCGGATCGCCGAACTCGTGACGGGCTGTCTGCGCGGCGCGCCGGCCGCACTCGACTATGCGGCCAAGCTCACCGCCGCGAGCGTCCCCGCCGGCTTCGTCGGCATCGTCGGCCAGGACTGGATCGCGGCGCAATTCGCCAATCCGATGCTGATCGGCGCGGCGCTGCTCACGACCGGCTGCGCCGTCTACAGCACCCGCTTCACCGCTTCCCGCGCCACCGCGACGGGCCCCGGCTGGCGCGAGGCCCTGCTGATCGGCTGCGCCCAGGCCGTGGCGATCCTGCCCGGGATCTCCCGCAGCGGCTCGACGGTCGCGGTCGCGATCGCCGTCGGGCTGGTCCCCGCCGCCGCGGCCGAGTTTTCGTTCCTGCTCGGGGTGATCGCCGTCGGCGGCGCCGCGATCCTGATGCTGCCCGAGCTCGCCTACTCGAACCGCGGCAGCATCGAATCCGTCGCCCTCGGTTCCGCCACAGCCCTCGTCGCAGGCCTCGCCGCGATCACGCTCTTCGTGCGCATGCTCGACCGCCAGCTCTTCCACGCCTGGGCGTGGTACTGCTGGCCCGTCGGCGCCGCCTTCATCGCCTGGCACCTGCTGGCCTGAGCGCCCCAGGAACGGCTCGAGCCGTTCCCGATCAGGCGCCCTCAGCGCCCAGGGAACGGCGCAAGCCGTTCCCGATAAGGAGTCAGGGTTCGAGGATCGGATGCAACCGCTGCGCCGGCTGCGTCTCGCGCAGCTTCTTCAGCGCCCGCGCTTCGAGCTGGCGCACGCGTTCGCGCGAAAGGCCGAGGGACTGGCCGATCTGCTCGAGCGTATGCTCCTCCTCGCCGCCGAGGCCGTAGCGCAGGCGCAGGATGAGCTGCTCCCGCGGCGTGAGGCTTCCGATCAGCGATCCGACGCCCATGCGCATGCGGTCGTCGTCGATCCCGCCGTCCGGCCGGTCCGCCGTCGCATCGGGGACGAAGTCCTCGAGACGCTTCTCGGTGCCGGCGACGTTCGACTCGAGCGAGATGGCTTCGCGCGACAGGCGGTCGAGGGCCTCGAGCGACTCGGTGTCGGTTCCGAGCGCGGGGGCGAGCTCCGCCGGAGTGGGCTCGCGGCCGAGCTTGCCCGTCAGCTCCGCGCGCACGCGCTGGCTACGCTGCAGCCGATCGTGCACGTGCGAAGGCAGACGGATCGTGCGCGAATGGTTCTGGATCGCGCGGACGAGGGCCTGCCGGATCCACCACACGGCGTAGGTCGAGAACTTGAACCCGCGCCGATGATCGAACTTCTCCACCGCGCGGATCAGGCCGAGGTTGCCCTCCTGGATCAGGTCGGGGAACGAGAGGCCGAGGTTGCGGTAGTCCTTCGCGATCGCGACGACGAGCTTGAGGTTGTGCTCGATGAAGCGGTTCTTGACCGTCGACATCGACTCGTGCGCATCCTCGACGGACTCGACGAGCTCGACCATCCGGTTCTTCTCGACGCCCGCCTCGAGCTCGAGATCCGAGAGCTTCTTCGTGCGCTTGCGCGCCTTCTTCATCTCGTTGGCGAGCAGCACGCTCTTCTCGCGCAGCTCGTGGAGCACGGCGAGCGAAAGCTGAGCGCTGTGCATCTCCTTCGAGATCTTCTGGTCGAGCTTCTCGAGCGTCGCGTTGTAGGCGAGACCGGACTTCTCGACCTTCGCGTCGCGTTCGGCGAGGATCACGCGCAGCTTCTTCACGGCGCGCTCGACTCGCGCGGCGATCTCGCCGGTCTCCTCGTCGCCCGCCGATTCGGAGAGCTTCGCGCCCGTATGCGACAGGGCCCGCAGCGCATCCCAGCGCGCGACGACGTGCTTGGCGGAGGCCGGGATCGAATAGAGCGAGCCCCGCAGCGCCGCAGTCGCCGCCTCGAGATCCTTCGCGAGGACGACCTCTTCTTCGCGCTTGAGGGTACGGGTGCCGCCGATCTCCTGGAAATAGGATTCGAGCGGCCGCCGCTCACGACCGGGATCGAGCTCCTCGGCCGCAACCACCGGCGTCGCTCCCATCGTGACGGGTTCCTGGGCGTCGGACTGTTTCTTCTCTTGGGTCTTCAACTCGGTTCCTCGTGCTCCCCGGTGCAATTCTCGCTGAGATACCGCCCGAGGGGGGAGTGTTTCAAAGAGTCCCTCGCTTCCTACCGAGGGGACTTCGATCGATCTACGCTGCGAGACCTCGACTCGAAGACGGCTGCCCGAATCACCGGTTCGACCGACACTTCGATCGACCCTTGCGCTGACTCGTCCGCTGACTCTTCCACCGACTCCTCGATCGATTCTCCGATCGCTGGAATCGCTGGCCGGGTTGCCGCTCCGGGACTCTCTTCGGGCGCGTTGAGGGTTCGTGGATGTAGCCCGATCTTGATTGAATTTCACCTATTTAGCCAGCGATTTTCTGCATCTCGACCCCGCGTGGCCCGGTTCGATCGGGTTCGCTCGCGAGAACGGGTCGTCGGGATCGGCGGTGCAGACTCGACCTTCATGCGTGCTCCTTCGGGGCAGCTGGGTGGCGAGGGAATCTGAACGGCGACCCCCACTGTAAAGAGGGGTGGCCCGATCATCGGAGATGTGTCGAAATGGTCCCGTGATTCCCGACCGTGGGTCGCCGACGCGGATCGGGCCGGCAACGGACCTGCGTCTGGTCGGCGACGGATCGTGTCCGACGGGAGGTCTCCGTGCCGATCCGGGCCGCGTGCGGGGGCGATGAAATCCGCAACAATGCGGCCATGTCGAATCCGGTCCGGACCTTCAGCGAGCGCGAGTTCTACCTCGAGGAGTTCCACGGGCGCACCATCGGAAT